>CAZWRO010000288.1:0-2495 GCA_964635365.1 uncultured bacterium
GCCGACGCCGCGGGCGTGGGAAAACTTCGCGGCTAACGCGCAGTACGGGCTGAAGATCGACGCCTCGGGAGGCGGGTATAGCTTGCTGCCCGTGGCTCCGGGAAACCAGGTTACGTTCGCCTCGGAGGGGGAGCCGTTTGGGAAGGTGTTCTATCTCCGCGATCGGGACTCGGGAAGACATTGGAGCCTAACGTGGCAGCCGGTGGGCGGGGAGCGCGAGCGGTTTGTGTGTCGACATGGGATCGGGTACACGGTGTTCGAGATGGCGGCGGAAGGGATCGAGACGAGCTTGCGGGCCTTCGTGCCGTTGGAGGACCCGGTCGAGATTTGGACGGCGCGGGTGAAGAACACGGGACGGGAGGCGCGGCGGCTGACGCTGTTTCCTTATGTGGAGTGGTATCTGGCTCCGCATATGAAGCCGTGGGATAACTACCGGAACTACATAGAGGCGCATTGGGCGGAGGCGGAGGAGGGGCTGATCGCGGCCCGGCTGTGGGACCCGGCGGCGCCGGGTAAGTATTACTCCGGCTTCGCCGCGGTTGACCGGAAGTGCGCGGGCTACGATACGCAGCATGAGGTGTTCATGGGGTCGGGGACGACGGCGGCCCCGGCGGCGGTGGTCGAGGGGAGCTGCCGCGGGAGCGATATGCCGGGCGACGGGCGGGCGATCGCGGCCTTTCAGATCGAGCTGGATCTGGAGCCCGGGCAGGAGGAGGAAGTAACGCTGGTGGTGGGGTGCGGGGCGGAGGGGGAAGAGCGGAGGCGGCTGCGCGAGACCTACCTGAAGCCGGGGCGCGCGGAGGAGGAGTTTGTGCGGCTGCGGGCGGAGTGGGAGCAGGTGTTCGAGCAGCCGCGGATCGAGACGCCGGACGCGCGGCTGGACCGGATGACGAACATCTGGCTGAAGGCGAACGTGCTGCAGTTGACGCGGGTGCTGAGGGAAGGGCTGCGGGGGTACCGGGATACTCTGCAGGATGCGATGGGGGTGGTGTCGTTCGACCCGGAGTGCGCGCGGGAGACGATTCTGACGGCGCTTTCGTATCAGTATGCGGAGGGGCACGCGCCGCGTCAGTTCTGCTACAACCGGGGGCCGCACGATGTTCGGGTGTATAACGACAGCCCGCTGTGGATCGTGCTGGCGCTGGCGCGCTACTTGAAGGAGACGGGGGACCTGGCTCTGCTGGAGGAGGTGGCGCCGTTTTTCGAGAGCGAGGAGGAGGGCAGCGTGTTCGAGCACGCGCGGCGCGCGGTGGAGTGGATCGATGCGCGGCGGGGCTGGCACGGGCTGATTCGCATCGACCGGGGCGATTGGTGCGACGCGCTGGATCACGTGGGGCTGGAGGGGAAAGGGGTGAGTGTGTGGCTCTCCCAGGCCTTCCATCTGAGCCTGCTGGAATTCGCGGAGATCTGCGAGCTGCGCGGGGAGGAGCGCGCGGCGCAGCGGTATCGCGAGCGGGCGAAGGAGTTGTGGGAGGCCCTGCAAGAGCACGCGTGGGACGGGGAGTGGTACTTGTGTGCGATCTCGGACCCGGGACGCCGGCTGGGGGCGAAGGGGGCGACGGCGATGGAGATTTACTTGAACACGCAGTCGTGGGCGGTGATCGGGCGGGCGGGGGAGCCGGAGAGGATAGGGCGCGCGCTGGAGGCGGCGGACGCGCGGCTGGACTCGCGCTTCGGGCCTCTGCTGCTGGCGCCGCCGTATGAGAAGCACGAGCCGGATGTGGGGCGGCTGTCGATCTGCCGGCCGGGGTGCTGTGAGAACGGGACGGTGTACGTGCATGCGGCGGTGTTCTATTTCCTGGCAAATCTGATGGCGCGGAGGCCGGACCGGGCGGTGGAGATTCTGCGGGCGATTGCGCCGATGATGGAGGCGCAGGATCCGGAGGTGACTCACGCGCCTCCCTATGCGTACGTGAACTCTTGCGCGGGCCCGTGCTATCCACAGCACGAGGGGCGGACGCTGACGAGCTGGTATACGTCGTCGCCTTCGTGGACGCTGTTCGCGATTACGGACTGGATGTTGGGGGTGCGGGCGACGTACGAGGGGCTGGTGATCGACCCGTGTCTGCCGGCGGACTGGGAGAAGGCGACGCTGCGGCGACGGTGGCGGGGGGCGGAGTACGAGGTGGTGATGGCGAAGCCGAAGGGCCTGGTGGGGGGCGCGCTGGAGGTGGTGGTGGACGGGGAGCGGCTGGCCGGGAACGTGGTGCCGCCGCACGGCGATGGACGTCTTCATCGCGTCGAGGTGCGGATGGGCTAGGCTGAGTTGCCGACGCTCGGGACAAGATGCCAAGAGGTATTTGGCCGGGCGCGGAGTATATTGGTTATTTCGGAAGCCGCGAGAATAGAGCCGAATAGATCGGGAGGTTGAAGAGCGCGTGAACCACCAAAACAAGAGCGTAAACCACCAAGACAAGAGTTGGGCGCCCAAGCACGGTCTCGAACACCATGGTCTTAGGAACATGGGCCGCGTTTACTGGACACTCAACACTTCG
>CAZWRO010000289.1:0-2447 GCA_964635365.1 uncultured bacterium
TAGTAGCACCAGATGGCCTTCACGGCCAGGCGGCGCACCCACTCGGGGGCGTTGGGGTCGCCGGCGACGACGAGCAGGTCCATGCCCTGGCGGACGCGCTGCCGATAGGCGGCATAGACGTTGCTGTCATCGCCGTGGCGGACGAGGCGGGCGCTGGCGGTGCGCTCGGGGCCGATGTCGTAGGTGGTGGTGATGATGTACTGCGTGAGGCCCTCGGGCGGCAGGACGGCGCCCTGCCAGTCAGTCGAAGCGGCCACCCTACGCTCGATGTGGAAGTTGGCCGACCATCTGGTCGTTGGGCGGAAGGCTTGAGAGAAGCGGAGGAAGCGATAGTCCTGGCCCAGGCGCTCTCCGCCCATGTAGTCGACGGAGCCGGAATGGTAGAAGTCGCGGTTGTTCCATCCTGTCCCGAGGTAGTAGCTGTCTCGGCCGAGGCCGTCTCGGGTGGCGATGTCGCCACCGACCCAGATGCTTCGGCCGTTGCGCCACTCGACATCGTGCTCCATCCATACCTGGCGTCGCGAGCCGGCCTCGGAGTGTCCGAAGTTGAAGTGGAGGTACTGGCTGGTGTTCAGCACGCTGCTGTCATCGTAGGAGAGGTGATGGTGGACGCCGACGGAGGTGTTCCTTATGCCGGTCTCGGGAACATAGCCGTCCGCGGGATAGAAGTCGGGCGCGGTGTAGCGGGTGTTGAAGAACCAATTGAGGCCCTGTTCCCGCCAGGCGCCGAAGCCGTATTCGATGCCGTAGCCGTCTCCACCGTCGCCTTGGGTGCTGCTTCCATGCCGGCGGCCCCAGGCGTAGGTGCCGCCGCCTTCGCTGATCCAATCCCAGTTAGCGTTGATGCCCAGGGCCCGGTTGTCGGGCTCGCCGGGGAGGCTGCGGTCCACGAATCCAAAGCCGGCGTGCGCGGTCTCGCTGAAGTGATGCGCGTAACGAGCGACGAAGTGGTTCTCGCCGCCGCGGCGGTAGGCATTCAGGATGCCAATGGTTTCTTGTCCCAGTGTGCCGAACAGCTTGGCGCCGTAGTCGAGCTCGCCGATGCGTCTGCTGTAGAAAAGCGTGGAGCCTGGGAAATAGCCCGATCCCTCCCTGAAGAACGGCCGGTATTCGGGAAGCCAGCGTTCGGTGAAGGTGAAGTCGATGGTCTCCACAACGTCTTCGATGTTGCGGAAGTCGGGGTTATAGGCGCCCATGGCGACGAGACCGTTGGGAAGCGTGCCCTTGAAGTCGAGCCCGCCGGTGACGCGCTCGCGGTCGTCCTCGTTTTCCGAGGCCACGGTGAGCAGATAGGGCATCAGCACGTAGCGGAAGCTCGGAGAGGGCGTGGCGAGGCCGGTCCACCGGGCGCATTCGGCGGCGTCGTGGCGGCGGGCATAGCACTGCGGCCAGGCGCTGAGGTCGTTCTCCCGCGCCAGGCGGCGTTCGAGGGTGAGGCGGAAGCAGTTTTGGCCGGCGGCGTAGCGGAGGATGGAGAAGGGTATCGCCATTTCCGCCGTCCACCCGGCCTCTTCGATTCGCGCGGCGCCGCGCCAGTCGCCGCGCCACTGGATCTTCTCGGAGGTGCCGCCGGGCACGGAGTCCCACTGAGTTCCCGTCGGGGTTAGGCGAAACTGGTAGAAGTTCACCCCCAGGTCCTCGACGTCCAGGGCGACGGCGACCCAGTCGTCGTCGCCGATGTTGCCCTGGCGCTTGTGTTGGTTGGCCTCGATGCGCGCGGGCTGGGAGTCGTGGCACCGGAAGGCGAGGTAGAGCGCGTCTGAGTCGCAGGCCATCCAGGCCTCGGTGCGCTCCAGCTCGGGCGCGTCGACGCGCTCGCGCCAAAAGGCGTCGATGTGCGTCGCTTCGGCCCAGCAGGGATCGTCGAGGAGGCCGTCGATCGCCGGTGGCGCGGTCGCTCGCGCGGCGGCGAGCGACGGCGGGCCCTCGGGCGTCGTGGCCGCGGCGCAGGTCATGACGGCGATGCTCAATGCGACGAGCACGAGGCAGGAGACGGTTGCGGTCTGCTTGCAGCTACCCATCGTTGTGTATCCCCCAGTTGCGATTTCGCCCTCGACTTTGACAACTCAACGGAGTGGCGATTTTTTGAGCTTCTTCCGATGCGGCGAGACTATCCTTGCGCCTGTTTGGCTTCCAGCTCCTTCCTGAACACGACTGTGTTGTCGGATACCTGGAAGCCCATGTTGGTGTACATGAGCTGCGCGCGGTAGTTCTTCCCGCCGGTGGTGATGGCGGCATGCTCGCAGCCGGCCTTGCGCATCTCGTGGAGCGCGGAGGAGAGCAGGAACAGGCCCAGCCGGTTGCCCTGGAGCCGCTCGGAGACCGAAAGCTCGCCGCAGTAGCACCAGCGGCTTGCGTCAGGTGATGGGGACTGATCCCGCAGGTCCATGTGGCAGAAGCCGACCTCCTGCTGGCCCTGCATGGCGCGGACGGCAAGCCGCTTGTCG
>CAZWRO010000290.1:0-2427 GCA_964635365.1 uncultured bacterium
GGCTTCGTTCGCTCAAACTTTGCCTTGGCCATCGCTCTCTAACCCCCTGTTGGGTGAGCCGTCGTCTGTCTGAGTGTCTTGGGTGGCCCGTGGTTCGCACCAGGAGTCTTTGCAGGACTCTTTGCAGGACCCTTTCGCCGTATTTTACGGATTCGAACCTTCCTGTCAAGCTGCCTGTACGAATCTTGCACATGCTGCGAGCGGCCAGGCTTGACCGCTCCCCGCCGAGCGCCTAGTCTACTTGCACGTTGCCCACGGGCCGTACCATGGGCGACATCCCCCGGTTGCGATTGCCTCGGAGCTGGCGCCCTGGCCGCCGCGCGGAGCCCAGTCCGTTCAGAGAGCGAGGTACGTGTCAGACAGAGACAGCCGGCAATGGGGTGGCCTTGAGGCCGAGCAAGAGCCGGGCGATTCGCGCAAGGCCCAGAGGTCGTCCACGACGCCATTGATGGCGGAACTGAAGAGGCGCGCCGTCGCGCGGCTCCGCGAATTGTCGACGGCTTTGGAGACAGTGCGCCGGGACCACGCGGCGGCCGAAGCCGAATGCCGCCGGCTGCACGCCGTTCCCCTGCAGCCAACACCTGAACCGGCCCCACCCTCCGAGAGCGGCGCCGCGCGAGCGCAAGAGAAACCCATGGATGACAGCGCGATCGATCGCGTGCAAGAGCTCGCTTCGCGCGTTCAGGGGCTCCGGGCGGAGCTCCAAGAGGCACAAGCTTTGCTGGCCGCGGAGCAGACTGACAGCCGGTGCCTTCGGGAGAGAGAGCGCGAGCTCGAGGCCAGACTTGAAGAGCTTCGAGAAAGCTCTCAGGAAACCGAGTCGGGACTCCTCGGCAATCTGCGCGGGCGCGTTGTGAGCTTGGAGGTGGAACTGGAGCACAGCCGTGCCGAAAGCGCCCGCCTCCAGGAAGCGATGACCCGCCTGCTAGGATTCCTCGACGAACTGAGCCGCATTCTGTCCATCTCGGCCGAGCGCAGTTGAGTTTCTGAGCCTCCCACTGGCGGCACAGGCGGAACTGGCAAGAAGATACTGGGCTCGCTGGGCGGTCACGCCTCGGGTCCCCCCGCGTAAGAGCTTGCATCAGTGACATTTGAGATCACAGCCTACGAATAGGGCCGCAGTTCCGCGGGAAAGCCCCGCGCGTCAGGCGGGGATTCACTTCTCGGTTATGGTTTCCTCGACACGATAGCCGAAGTGGCGGCCGCCGGCCTCCAAGTGGGCCAGCACCTGATCCCCTGGGCGAAGAGTAGCGACCGAGATCGCCGCCCCGTCGGGTGCTGTGAGCCGGATGGTTTCGGCGTTTTGGAGGATGAGGGAGACTGAGTGACCCTCGGCTTCCGCTTCCACCAGCAGCAGTGGCCGTCGCTCGATCTTGTTACGCCCGACGTAGCCCACGACCGTGCTGCCGTCGTGGCTGACGAGCAACACCTCATCTCCCGCCTTCAGCTCCGACAGGTACTTGGTCTTCCCCTCCGGCAGAAGCACGTAGGCATGGACTGCGCCTGCGTTCACGCGGAAGGGCCTAGGCGCAACGTACGGCGTCTCCAAACTTTCGGAATGCACCAGCAGAAATGCCTGGCCGCTGTTGCCAACCACCATTCCCTGGCCCGGGCTCATGCTGGTGCAAGTGTCCACGCACGCGCGGTCGCCCATTCCCAGAGGCCGGACCGTGGTGACCGTGGCGGCCACCAGATCCAGCTTGGGGGATAGGGAATGCACCAGGGCGACGGTCTTCCGGATCTCTTCGGCCGAACGGGTGTCGAGCACAACCCCCTCCACACCCCGCTCCAGCACCTCCGTCACAAGTTTGGCCTGGTCCGCGCCCGTCACCTCGGCCATCAGTCCGCCTCGCCGCACGATAAGGTTCTCGAGCGGGATGATCGTCCAGTCCGTCGTCTGCACCACGACGAGCTTGTCGAGATGCGTGGTGGAAACACGCTCCTCGTCCTCTTTGTCGTTGATTTCCATCCAGAAAACGTCGGACTCCGGCTTGATGTCACCGTCGGGCGCGACGGTGGCCAGAGCCCCAAGCTCTTTGACGCGGCCGGAGTCACCTTCCGCCACCACCATCGCATCGGCCCCGCTTTCGAGGGCGGCTATCGCGAGCTGCTTGTCCCACGGGTCAACGCGGACCCAAATCCGCTTCATCGCAGGGACTCCAGGAAACGCTTTCCGTCCTCTACCGAGGCATCCTCGTGCACCAACATGCTGATGGCGCGCATTATCCCCTCGGGATCGGCATGTTGGAACGCGTTCCGCCCAATCGAAACGCCCGCTCCGCCCGCCGCCAAGCTGCTGGTAACCATCTGCAGCAGCTCCTCGTCCGTTTCCACCTTCTCGCCCCCCGCGATGACTACCGGCACGGGGCAGCCGGCGACGACCTCCCGGAAGCTCTCCGCCGATCCGGTGTAGTTGACTTTCACGAT
>CAZWRO010000291.1:0-2414 GCA_964635365.1 uncultured bacterium
TATCCGCTGCCCTCCTGGAAGAAGGGCCGGTACTCGGGGAGGTGGCGCTCCACGAAGGTGAAGTCAATCGTCTCGACCACATCCTCGAGGTTGTGGAAGTCCGGCTTGTAGGTCGCCAGTCCAACCAGCCCGTTCGGAAGCGTCGCCTTGAAGTCAAGCCCTCCGGTCAGGGTCTCCCGCTCGGCCTCGTTCTCTGAAGCCACTGACAGCAAGTACGGCATGAGAACATAGCGGAACGGCACTGCAGGCGTGGCCACGCCGCTCCATCGTGCGCAGTTGTCGCCGTCGGAGACCCGCGCGTACGAGACCGGCCACAGAGAACGGTCCTCCTCCCGCGCTAGGTGGCGCTCGAAGTAGAAGCGAAAGCAGTCCTGGCCCTCGGGATAGCGAAGGATGGAGAACGGAATCGCCATCTCCGCCTCCCACCCGGATTCGTCGATGTGCGCGGACGCCCGCCAGTCTCCTCGCCACTCGATCTTGTCGGAGCTGCCCCCTGGGACCCGGTCCAGCTGTGTCCCCACCGGGTTCACGCAGAAAGTGTAGAAGCTCCGTCCCTGGTCCTCTGCATCCAGATAGAACTCTACTCGGTCGTCGCGCTCCATCGTGCCCTGCCGCTTCCTCTGGTCGCAGCGGATCTCCAAAGGCCGGCTATCGTGGCAGCGGAAGGCAGCGTAGACGGCCTGCCGGTCGCAGCAGATCCAGGCCTCGGTGCGCTCCAACTCAGGGGCGTCAACTGTCTCGCGCCAGAATCCCTCGATGTGGGTCGCCTGCTGCCAGCAGGCGTCGTCGAGGAGGCCGTCAATCACCGGAGGTGCGTCTACGGTGACGGCCGCGATGGAGGGGGGGGCGGCGTCCGGCTGCGGTGTGTCTTCAGCCGCCCAGGTAAGCGAGCAGCATAGCACTGCTACTGCGCTTGCCAGTAGGAAACGATAAAGAGCGCGTCCTGTGAAGAGATGCATTCGGTTCCCTCGCCCGGGTAGTGATATCGGTTAGCCCAACATAGAAGACGCGCAAAGCCGGCGAAAGGTTTGCCGCGGACCGGTCTTGTACCCTTTCTCGCGCAGTGCTAGGCTGCGACCGCGTGCGTGGGCCGACGGCATGTGGGGCCCGAAGGAGTGCTACGCGCCCACTCGCAGCGGCCCCACGGCCCGTCGACACACACACAATCTCGAGAGGAGCTTGTGAAACAGCTTCCAGTCATCCTGTTTCACAACTTTAAGAGGGGGTTGTGAAACAGCTTCCAGTATCTAACGCACAGATTATGGCTCGGGCGGGCCCTTCCAGAGGCTGCCGCCGAAGGTGCAGACGTAGATTATCGAGTCGTCGTCGGGGTCGAACGAGACCCGCTGGATCATGCTGAACGGGATGCCCCAGAACGCCTCCCAGGTTTCGCCCGCGTCTTTGCTCAGCCAAAGCCCGGGCTGGTCCGTGTTCTCGCAGATGTTTAGATAGACCCAGTCCGGTCGTTTCGGGTGGACCGTCGCCCCGAAGGTATTGGGGCCCTTGCGTGCGACGCGCCGCCAGGTCTGCCCGCCGTCGGTGGTTTTGTAGAGGCCGGCCTCCTCTCGACCCATGGCGTCGTCGGCGCCCAGGTAGATGACGTTGCTGTCCCGCGGGTCCACGTCGTAGTCCTTCGGCCAGAGCAGCGGCTGCGAGGTGTTGATGCACTCCCAGTTGTCGCCGCCGTCGCGGGAGCGGTAGAGCCCGGGACCCTCGGGGAAGAATTCGCCGCTATCCTGGAGCGCGGTGATGAGGCAGAAGAGGGTGCCGTCGTCGTGCAGGATTAGCCGGCAGGCGCGCACGTTCTTGCCGGGCGCGCCCAGGCCCTTCGACTTGTCGACCCAGGTCTTGCCGTCGTCCATCGACTTGAAGACCCCGCCCTCGAAGGCGGCCACATAGAGCACCCGCGCCCCCTTGGGGCTGCGGGGGTCGAGCACGATGGAGGTCATGGACTTCGGCGGCAGCCCCTCGGAACTGTCACGCCAAGTCTCGGCGAAATCCTCGGTGAACCCGACCCCGCCGTTGACGGTGGGCCGGTAGTGCCGCCCGGAGATCACGTTGTCGTTCGGGATGTCGTGTAGGTCGGCGAAGGCGGCCCAGATCTTGCCCGGCGTGTCGGGGTCGAAGGCCATCTCGTAGGTGGTGTTGCGGGTCGGCTTGTCGAGATCGCAGATCCAGGTCTGGCCGTGGTCGAGCGACCGGGCGAAGTGGATGTCGGTGTAGGCCATGTAGTGGCGGTGCTTCTCGAACGGGTCGATGTAGTAGTGCCAGACCGTGGTGACCACGAGCCCGACGTTCTCCCACGCCTGGCCCTTGGCGAGCGGGCCCTGGCCTTCGGCGCGGCGGGTGTGCATGGTCTTCCAGGTCTTCCCGCCGTCGTCGGTGATCTGCGCGCACATCCAGTCGGTGGTGAT
>CAZWRO010000292.1:0-2410 GCA_964635365.1 uncultured bacterium
GCCCGCCCCGAGGGCGGGCACAGGAAGGAGTGGCAGGCGGCCGATCTGTGTTGTGAAATGCGCGCTAGTCGCTTCCCATACCCCGGGAGCTGGCGGCCGCGCCCATCCTACCCTCGGGATCGCCCTCGACCCGCACCACGATGTCCTCCGCGGCCTCTCCACTGGGACCCGTGAGGTCGCTCCGGAAGCGATACTCGCCGTGCACGATCGGCTGCCCCACCTGGTAGCCGTCGATGAACAGGTCGCGGTTCGGCCGCAACCTAATCAGAATCTCCATCATCTCAACCGTTGCCTCGCGCAACCGATCCCGGTTCGCTTCCTCTCCGGCCGAGATCGCCGGATTGAACTCCAGGCGTACTCTGTCGCCGGCCAGGTAGGTGGCTTCCTGCACCGTTCGGGAGGACCAGGCCAGGGTCGCCTGCACCTCCTTCTGAAGCTGCTGCTCGGCCGCCTCCCCCGGCGGCAGATTGCTAACGGACCGCAACCCCCAGGCAACTGCGATGGCCGCGATCAGCACCACCAACGCCCCGACCCATATCATCGCGGACCGCCCGCGCGGTTCGCCCGACTCCGCGGTCTTCGCCGCGGGCACCGCGTTCATGGAAAGGTCGTCGTAGGGATTGCCGCCGCCGGCCTCTCCCGACCCGCCTTCGCGAGGCTCCTGTTCCGACATCTGGCCACTCCTGGACTGATGTTGCGTAATCGGTTTTTCGACAGCCGCGCCGCAGACACCTGCGCCGCCGACGCGCATTAACGCGGCAGGTGTGCCGCCTCGGTGCGGCGAGCTAGGCCGCTCAGAGGGTCAGGCGGGGTCGGGCAGCACGCGCTCGATCTTGTCGATCTGGAAGCCCAGGCCCGGGCCGATCAGGGTGCGGGTGTCGAGCACGCCGTTTCGCCGGCGGCAGAGGCCTGGGTGAACCACCGCCTCCGGCTCGGAGGCAGCCGGGAAGAACTGGTGCGAGTTGGCCTCCACTCCCATCATCGGGTGGAGGCGCGCGGCCAGGCCGGCCGATTGGAGCAGCGCCAACGCCGGGTTGGTGAGATCCTGGATCGAGTAAGGCGCGCCCATCTGCTCCGCCCGCGCGGCCAGCACGAGCGCCGCCGACTGGCACTTGCAAGCCTTCAGCGCCACCCCCGACCACCCCAACTCCAGGGCCAGGTCGAAGTCGGCCAGCGTGGTGAGGCTCTCATCGACCAGCACCGGCTTGAGCTTCGCCAGGCCGCGCATGTCGAGCCGGCGGGCGGCCAGGTCGCGCTCCGTCGGCTGCTCTACGTAGAGCGTCTGCTCGAACGCGAGAGGGTCGCGGGCGCGGACGCGCTCGAACATCTCCACCAGGTAGTCGGGGCTCTCGCACTGCTCGTTGGTATCGGCCGAGAGGTACAAACGCTCTTCGCCGGTACGGCCGTGGACCTCGCGGGCGATGCGGGCGACGGCGAGGAGGCGCTCGATGTCCCAGTCGAGGTCGGTGCCTCGCAGTTTGACTTTGAGGCAGAAGAGGCCGTCTCGCTCGATCCATTCGTCGAGGGAGTTGGGCAGGCCGTCGCGCGGGTCGGAGTCGTCCACTTCGCTCTTGAGGAGCTTGTCGAGGCCGCCGACGAGATGGAACACGGGCACCTCGGGGGCGTAGGAATCGCGGAGGTAATGCGCCACGTAGCGGCCCTGGAACTCGTCGCCGAGGTAGCGGCTGAGATCGTGGTCCATGAACTCGGGGCCGTACCCGTCGTAGGTGGAGATGCCGTTGGCGACGCCGAAGGTGTCGTGCACGGCGGCGTCCACCGGGGAGGCGCACACCAAGGCGGCGAGGAACGGCAGCGGAACCGCGAGCTTCAGATCGGCGCTGACGGCGGCGGAGAGGTCCCTGAGGCCGTCTTCGAGATCGTGGTAGAGAGCGATGGGGTGGCCGTACTGGTTGTGCTCGGCCACCAATCGCGCGTAGCGGGTGTGCAGCTCGCACATCGCGGCGAGGCGCTGCATGTGGGGGACGCGGTCGTCGGGGAAGGCCCATAGGTCCATCAGGAACATGCCGCCCCAGCCCACGCCGCGCCGGCCGCTGCGGGTCTCGACTTCGACGCGCGTTTGCGCGTAGGTGCCGGCCTCTACCACGACGGCGCCGAACTTCAGCGGGGTGCGCGCGACGGCCTCGATGAAGTACGGCCGCGCCTCAAGCACGCGGATGTCGCTATCCATAACTGCCTCCTGAGTTGGTGACGCGGGCCGCGTTTTGGCGGCGCGGCCGAAGGCCACTTCGACGCGCGCGAGGGCCGACCTGCGGCGGCGCGCGCCGCCGCGCGGGCAGGGGTTTGGCGGGACGGCCGCGGGGTTGGGGAAATGTGAGGGTCTGCCCACAATTGGGCCGTCCGGGCGGACATCCCAGGGGGCTGAGAATGGACAGCTGGAGGGTTGGTGATA
>CAZWRO010000293.1:0-2391 GCA_964635365.1 uncultured bacterium
CTTGCCAAATTCGGATGGACCCTTTACATTGACTTCCTGAAGACCACCGCGGAGCCGTTGGGCAGAACGCGGGAGTACAGAACTGGAAACAGGCCGGTCCGAGCGCTTCGGGAGAGCTTGTCTCCATGCACAAAGGGGGTTGCCATGGGTGCGCTTCTTATGGGAGTGGTTCGCAGACGGTTCGTGGCGGCTATGCTGGTGATGGCCGCCTCTGGGGCGTTGCTGTCGGCCGCCGCGGGTCGTGGAACCTGCGCCACTGAGCCGCCGCCGGCGCTCGACACCGTAGCCGCGGTGAACGGAGACCCTCTGCCCCGCACAATCTTGGATCGAGCCTTCTTGAGGATCGCCGAACACTACGTGAGATTCGGGCCGGGTCTGCCAATCGAACGGATGTGGTCTTACCGATTGGACGCGCTCTCGCAGGCGGTGGACGAGCAGCTCGTGAGGAACGAGGCCCGCGCGCACGAGGTCTCAGTGTCCGCGGACGAGGTTGAGGCAGCGCTGGACGAGATGGTAAACCAGTATCTCGTGCAGCTTGGTGGCCAGGGCGATGACCTGGAGACACGGTTGGCCCAGGCCTGCGCGGCCCTCGGCGGACCGAATCAGCCGACAATGAGTGAACCCCACTTCCGCGCTTGGCTGCGGGACTGGCTCAGACCGCGCTACGCGGACGAAGTGACCGCGGCGCTGACGATGAAGCAACTCAAGGCCGAGGTCACACCCCTGCCTCCGGTGACCGAAGACGACCTTCGCGCCCAATTCGCGACGGTCACGCTGCGCACGATCGCGATACGACATACATCGGGGGAGAGATTGGAGGAAGCAGCACGCGAGGCGCGGGAGCGCGCGGAGGACTTGCTCCGCCAGATTCGAGCCGGCGCGGACTTCGCGGCCCTCGCCGTGACAGCCTCGGATGACGAGAGGTACAGAGCCACCGGCGGCCTGGAGGAGGCCGTACTGCTCTCGTCCGTGAACCCAGATCGGCAGAAGGCGGTGGCGTCTCTTCAGGTGGGAGAGGTGAGCGAGCTCATCAGGACCGACATGGGATATGAGATCCTACGGCTGGAGGAACGCGGCCACAGCCTCCCTCCCGATTACGAAGAGGGCAAGCCGCAACTGCGCGCGCGGCTAGAGGGCGAGCGCCAGGAGCAGGCCTGGCAGGCGCACGTGAGGGCCCTTCATGACGACGCCGCCATCACGGTGACGGATCCAGAGCTGCAGGCCTACACGTGCTTGCGCGAGGGCAGAGAGGAAGAGGCGCTGGCTCTGCTGGAGACGGCCTCTCTGGACGCCGAGAGGCTCGGCCCCGCGGGCGCGGCCTCGGTGTTCTTCCAGCTCGGGGCCCGTTACTCCGTCCAGCACCGTTGGGCGGAGGCGGCCCAGGCCTATGCCTCCTGCGACCTTTACCTCTCGCAGGTGCTCAATCTCTTCCCCGACGCGCGGGTGGCGGCTCTATTCGGGCTGGGCCACACCCATGAGAACCTTGGCCTGCAACTGCGCGAGCAGCAGCAGTTCGAAGAGGCGGAAGCAGCTTCGGCAAGGGCCGTTAAGTACTACCAGGAAGTCGGTCGGCAGACCGCCAACCCCTCTCACCACGATCGGCTGCGGCTGGCCTACCTGCGGCTTGGGAGACCTGATCTCGCGGAGCAAGAGGCGGCCTGGATGCGGCGTCACTACCGCGCCAGGGAGGCGCAGCGGAATGCCATCCGAGACCGCCGAGCACAGTCGGGAGGGATCGCTGGCGAGAGCGAGCCACATCCCACTGACGCGCCGGTCGACCCAAGTGGTGGGGGTTCGCGAGACGGAAGACAGTGACGCGCGCATCATGCCGCTAGGCGCACTGAACGGCTAAGTCGGCGACTCACGAAGTATGCATAGCAGAGCCACTCCTACGCCGGCCCTTGACAGGCGACCGATGAGGGTGTACCGTTGTGCGCATCCTTGAGAATGTGAACGCAATCACAAGATGCGCAGGGTCGAAACGCACATACCGGAGGAGACAGTCGCGCGGCTACTCACGTATCTCCGCGTGCTGCTATGCCTTGCCGAGCAAGGCGTGGAGACAGTCTCATCGCAGGAGCTTGGCGATTCCTGCGACGTGAAGGCGTGCGTGATCCGGAAGGATCTGTCCTACTTCGGCGGATTCGGCAAGCGAGGTGTCGGATACGACGTGAATGGGCTGATCGAGGAGATCCGCTCCATTCTGAACCTGGATAGGGTGATGAAGACCGCGCTGGTGGGCGTAGGCAATATCGGGAGGGCGTTGCTGGCCAATCCGCAGTTCCAGACCGAGGGGTTCAAGATCTCCGTCGCCTTCGACAGAGATCCAGCTAAGCTAGGCCGGGAAGTCGGCGGCGTCCTAATCGAGGACGTCGCCGCCCTGGAACGGCG
>CAZWRO010000294.1:0-2349 GCA_964635365.1 uncultured bacterium
GTCGGCGGGGTCGTATTCGAGGTCGGCGTCCTGGATGAGGACGATGTCGCCGGTGACCTCTTCGAGGGCGCGGCGGATGGCGGCGCCTTTGCCGGCGTTTTGGGCCTGGCGAATGAGGGATAGGTCGTCGGTGACGAGGGGAGAGACGATGTCGCAGGTGCTGTCGGTGCTGGCGTCGTCCACGACGATGATTTCCTTCTCCGGGGAAGAGGCGCGGACGCGGGCGATGGTCTCTGCGATGGTGCCCTGCTCGTTGTATACGGGGATGATGACGGAGAGCTTCACACTGGAATCCTGTGTTGTGGGCGTCTGGGATAGTATTCGGCGGGACTAGCCCAGCGCCTACCGGAGGTGTATAATAGTCGATGGATGGGCTTGAGGGGGAGCCGGGAAGTTGGATTGGGGAGAACTTCTCGACCCTCGTCAGCATCTAATACTTTGGAGGGCGAGATGGAAGAGGCCATTCGGCCTCAGGTGGTGGCGCTCGATGCGCGCCTGGCCGCGGCCTCCGACGCCGAGGTGGTGGCGGCCTGCACGGAGGGTGTGCCGGAGGCGTTCCGAGAGCTGTTGAGGCGGTATCGGAAGTCGGCGATGACGCTGGCCTATCAGATGCTGGGGAACGGGGAGGATGCGGAGGACATCGCGCAGGAAGCGTTTGTGCGGGTATTCCAGGCGCTGCCGAAGTTTCGCGGGGAGTCGGCGTTTTCGACGTGGCTGTATCGGATCGTGACGAATCTGTGTTTGGGGCGGATGAGGCGAAGGCGTCCGACGGTGACGCTGGAGGCGGTGCCGGAGCCGCGGGCGGCGGATGGGCCGGCTAGACAGGTGGCGGAGGGGATGTTAACGCGGGAGGTGTTGGCGGGAGTGCCGCCGGAACTGCGGGTGGTGCTGCTGCTGAGAGAGCAGGAGGGGCTGAGCTATCGGGAGATTTCAGGGGCTTTGGGCCTGCCGATGGGCACGGTGCGGTCTCGTTTGAGCAAAGGTCGCAAGAGGTTCCGCAAGCTCTGGAACCAACTGGCCGAGAGTAGAGAGAAGATAAAATGACGTGTCAACTTTTTGAAGAGCAGTTGTCGTCGTACGTCGACGGGGAGCTTCCGGCGGCGCGAGTGGCGCGGCTGGAGGCTCACTTGAAAGTATGCCCGCATTGCCAGGCCGAGCTGCAGGATATGAGGGGGATCTCGGCTTATATCCGGGCGGCGTCTGCCGAGCTTCACGTCAGCCAGGATTTCGACCAGCGGGTGCTGCGCACGGTGGGCTACCTGGAGGTGACGGGTCGGATTCGCAACCAGCGATCGTTCCTGCGCCCGTTGGTGGTGGTGGCGATGATGATGCTGGCGATGCTCGCGATGATTCGGTATTACCTCTGGCGGCCGCCGCCAGTGCCGATGCCGATGCCGCAGGGGGCCGCCGCGGTGGCGCCGGCGGCGCCGCAGAACGCGCCGCCGCTCGCACCGGACACGCAACGGCGCTGAGGCGGTCGCGCACGGCCGCCAAGCGGGGCCGCCAAGCGGGGCCGCCAAGCGGGGCCGCCACGCGGCTGACTTCTCTCCCGCGGTGGCGGGAGGCGACGTAACCACTCTTTTCCCACGGTCTGCTTTGGGGGGCGTTCGCGCGCGCCAGGAGAGCGGCGCGCGAGCGGAGGTGAGCTAGCGCAGAGTGACGAGGACGATGGAGCGGGCGGGGAGGTGGCCGCCGATGTCGGTGCCGGAGGCGCGCAGGGTGGCGCCGGGGACGTCGCCGTCTTCGGAGAAGGTGCGGCCGATGAGCTGAATGGGGAGGCTGACGGAGAATCGGGCGGAGCGCAGTTGGGTGGCGAACTCGACGGGCTGGTGGTGGATGTTGGCGAGGGCGAGGGTGAGGCCGGAGCCGCGGACGCGCCAGGCGGAGCCGAGCACGGGGGGAATGGAACGCCGGATGGATTCCCGCTGCTCGGGGGCGGAGCCGGGCGGGTTGATGAGGAGGTCGAGGCTGATGGGTGGGCATTCGATGGTGAGGGGGCCCATGAATTCGGAGTTGGGCAGCAAGGCGCCCACCCCCCAGGCCTGGGCTCGGAGGGCGGCGGCGAGGAAGGCGAGCTTGGGGTGGTTGCGCTCGGCGCGGCCCTGCTGGGGGAAGAAGTTGGAGAGCAGGAGTTGATGGCCCCAGAGGGCGGCGCGGGCGACTTCGAGGTAGAACTGGGTGTCATAGTCGCGGTCCATGAGGGGGGACGGCTGGCGCAGCTCGCGGACGGTCTCGGTGGGCCAGAGAGGATCGTGCGGGCGCGGGTTGGCGAGGGAGGCGCCGGGGCCGACGAGGGTGGCGTAGTCGTGATAGACGGCGGAGAACCGGGGGATGGGGGCGCAGCGGAGG
>CAZWRO010000295.1:0-2347 GCA_964635365.1 uncultured bacterium
GTTCTCGAATGGGTTGCTACACCCGAACGCGGCGGGAGCACCGGCGGCTGAAACCTGCAACTGCTTCCCTGGGGATACGCTCGTGCAGGCGGCCGGGATCGAGAGGGCTTACCGCAGGTGGTACGAAGGGCCGCTAGTCGAGATCACCACGTCCCTCGGTAACAAGCTTGCCGGAACCCCGAATCACCCGATACATACCGGGGACGGCTTTGTCCCCCTTGGCTCTCTGAAGGAAGGCGATAGCGTCATCTGCGGCCGCCTCGGTCAGGAAGTGTGTCTTGCCGATCCAGACATACAGAACGTGCCAACCCCGATCAGTGAGATATTCGATGCGCTTGCGGGTGCGAGGTCTATTCAGCGGATCATTGGGATGGACATGGATTTCCACGGCGACGGGCGGGATGGCGAGGTCGAGATTGTAACGGCCGACCGCCTTCTGCAGGATCGCAACATGCCCCCGACCAGCGAGCCACTGGGCGAAGAGACGCTCGCCATTGCCGACCTTCTTCTGCGTTCGCTCCCTTGTAATGGCTTGGGAGGCCATCTCGTCCTCCCTGGGGATTCTGCCGCGGGCTGCGGCATGAGCGGCCGCGGTGAGGTGCCGTCTCTCGTCGGGGCTGGTCTGGCTCATTCGGAGATACATGGCATCAGAGCGGTTGCGCGGGGTGACGCCAGCCTTAAGGAGTCGGCACCGAACAACCACGCGCTCGATACCGAGCCGCTCAGCGACGGCCTTCTCGGAAACCCCGGACTGGTAGAGATCAACGATGGTGGCCGAGAGGTCGTTGTACCGCCAGCCGGGAGGGCGGAACGCGAAGCCCTGCTGATGGAGCCATTTGAGCATCGTGGACTTCTTGATGCCATAACGCCGACCGATGGCAAGGCTACTGAGGCCCTCATCGTAGAGACGGCGCACGTCCTCGATGTCCGGGTACGTCACTTTGCGGGGCATGTGTACAACCTCCAGACGAGTAGCCAGCAGTATATCAGCAATGGCGTCGTCGTGTCAAACTGCCGATGCGTCGCGGCCCACCTGGTGGAGGGCTTGAATACATGAGCATAGTCATTCCGATAGATTGGCACGCCGAAACGCCACCGCCCGCTGAGATGGCGGCAGGATGGCTTGCCCAGGTGCCGTGCGAGATTGCCAACAAGCACTCGGTAGAGTTGGCGTTCCTCTCGGACTGGCGATCTATCCGGCCCATTGACACTGATGAGGCGACGGTGCGTGCGATGGCCCCGAAGGAGCTGCGGCGCATCGAGATCAGCGGTGCCGACCAAACAGAGTTGCTTGACAACGTCTCCCGTTTCTGGCGGGCGGCTCGCCAGCGACTTGATGAACGAACTCCGTTGACGATTCTCCTGTGGAACTGCGGGAATGCGGATCAGAACATCTGGAGGCGGCTCTGTGCCGAGCGCGGCATTCGCGTAATGCACGCGGAGCACGGCTGGTTGCCGCAGACGCGGATCTTCGACCCCGTGGGCGGATATGTTACGGGCTACTCGGACTGGGACGCGGTAAGCCAGGGAGTTGCCAACAAGGAGATAGGCGAGGTCATTATAGGGAAGTGGCGGGCAGCGCGCTTGAGTAAGCACGAGCAAGGCGTTCTCCCCTCGGAGTCCGTGCTGGAGTTTTGCCAACGCGGGTCAGCACTTCTGGTGGCGATGCAGCTCGAAGCAGATGGCGCGGCAGTGTTTCACCACATAGAGTTCTCCTCACAGCGGGAGTTCATTCGCAAGTGCTTGACCTGGCCCGGGCCGGTGTTGGTGAAACAGCATCCGCAGGCCGAGCGTATCGAGTGGGAGCCAGAGTTCGCAGAGCGGCAGCGGATCTGCCAGATGGAGGTCGAGGCCAAGGGCGGCATGTGGCTCGGCGCGAATGAGAACCTGCATGGGTTGCTTCCGATGGTATCGGCCGTCGCCGCGCTGAATAGCAACGTGCTGCTTGAAGCTGCGATGTGGGGGAGGCTGGCATTCTCGTTTGGGGAGGGGCCGCATTCGAGGCGTGGCTTCACCGTTGATCTGTTGTCCGATGACGACTGGCCGGCGGCGCGCGAGCAGTCGGATGAGGAGTGGAGAAAGGTCGCTGAGCACGTCGCTTTGATGGCGGACTATTTGACACCCGAGGGTGCGTGGCTGCCGACCTGGGATCCGCAGAGCTTCTGGGGTCGTCCGTACTGGGATGATGCCCCGGAGACCCTGCTGGGGAAGTGGGAAACCTTACTGGCTGGTGGCAAGCAATGATTCTACTCATCGGCATAGACGGCTATAGCTGGGCCTGGGCGAATGCGCTGCGAGAGCGGGGCTTTGATACCGCGCCACTGCTCTCACCCAAGCCGGTGAGTTG
>CAZWRO010000296.1:0-2339 GCA_964635365.1 uncultured bacterium
GAGCAGGAGATGGGGAGGGCGTCGGCCAGGTGTTCGAGGTGAAGGCCCTCGGTGCGCAGCGCGATGAGCTGGCGGCAGAGGGAGACGAGCTTCTCGCGCCAGTAGGTGGTGGCGGGACAGATGGGAACGAGTCCGCTCGGGGAGGAGGCGGGTTCGTCGGCGGGGGCCTGGGAGGAGGGGAGCAGGGCGTATTGCTGCAAGTCGTCTTTCTGCCAGGTCTCGGATTGGGGGCTGGCGAGGAGGCCGTCGAGGCTGAGCTGGGTGAGCACGCCGGCGTCGGAGAGGTGGTGCTTGAAGTCGGCGAAGACTTCATCGCCGTCCCGGGGCGGGAAGTAGTCGGGGTAGGCGCCGTTGCGCGCGCAGTGGTGCCAGCTGCGCCAGTCGAGTTTCACGGGGGCGTTGACCAGGCGCTGGAGGGAGCGGGCGACGGCCACGGCGCCGCGGGAGTCTCCCCAATAGGAGGTCCAGAGGCCGTTGGAACTGGTGAGCAGGGGAAGGCGTCGCCCTCCTCCCCAACCCCGCTCGCACCAGGCTTGCTGGGAGGCCCAGTTGCGGTAGGCGCGGGCGGCCTCGAACCAGTCGCCTCTGACCACGCCCACGGCCGAGGGGTATCCGGGAGACCAGAGGCCGGGCTTGCTGGAGGGAGGATGATGGGTGATGGATAGGAGGAGGCGGTTGGAGTGGGCCATCTGGTCGGCGACGAAGGCTTTGCGGGAGCCGGAGGGATCGCGGCTGTCGATCCAGGCGGTGGTGCCGGGGCCGCAGGAGTAGCCGATCATCTGGAGGGAGGCGGGGCCGGGGTAGTCGATCTGCCAGCGGGCGGAGGGGCCGGAGGCGGACGTGGCCATGCGCGGCTCGGAGACGAGTACGCCGCCGCCGAGCGGGAGGAAGAGGGACTCTTCGGTGAGGGGCTCGGCCGACCCGACGGCGCAGAGGCACGGGAACTCGACGGCGGTGACGGAGATGTGCTGGGGGAGCTCGATTTCAAGCTCGAAGAGCGCGCACGGGCCCGCGCCGGGGAAGATGATGTTGGCGACGATCTTGCCGGGGACGTGGGCGGCGCCGACGCGGAGCTCGGTCCACTCCAGGCGAAGACGGAGGGCCTGGTCGCGATCGGGGCCGAGGGAGTGAGAGAAGGCGCCGCAGGTGCGATTCGTGAAGGAGTTGGGCTTGTCGTCGCCGGTGGTGACGTGGAGACGCCAGAGGATGCCCTCGGCGACGGCTTCGGCGGAGTCGATTAGCTCTCTTTGGAGCTCGCGGTGGGAGAGGGAAACGATGGTGCCGTTGGCGGTGGTGGAAAAGGCGAGGGCGAAGGTCTGGTTGGTTAGTACCAGGCGCTCGCTTTCCTGGCGAAAGCCGGGGCGGGGTCTGGCCGCGTCGCCAGACTGCTGCTCGCCGTTGCGATTGTCGCGCCCCGGAGGTGTCATCGGGTTGACCAGTAGCTCAAGCGGTTAGCTGGAGTCGGGAGTGGAGTCGGACTGAGCGGGTCCGAGCTCCCCCAAGATCTCTTGGCGGATTTGGGCTCGGCTGTCGCCGTCCTTGTGGTAACGGTCGTGGAGGAGGTAAATGATGTCACGCACATGAGGATCCTCCGCTGGGCCGTACATGACGTGCTTTCCGGTGCCAATGGCGAAGCGATCTATGAGTCCGACGCGAGCCAACTCCTCCAGCGCGCGTACGACCTCCGCCGGGTCGCGGTGCGTGCTGGTCGCGATGTCCTTGGCGGGCTGAACGCCCTTGGGTCGCCCGCGCAGATAGAAGAGCATTTCCAGCTTGGTCAGGCTGTTGATGGCACGGCCTAGCAGGAGGTTGAGTTCGCTCTCCACGATGTCGTCGCCTAGTCCCTCATTCGGCCATTTCCTGGATTATTCCGGCCAGCGCTTGTTGGGGGTCTTCGGATTGCGTGACGGGGCGGCCGATGACGAGGTAGTCGGCGCCGGCCTGGAGGGCTTCGCGCGGGGTGGCGACGCGGGCCTGGTCGCCGGCGGCGGCCCCGGCGGGACGGATGCCCGGGGTGATGGCGAGGAAGTCGTCGCCGCAGAGGCGCTTGATGTCGGGGACTTCGTGGACGGAGGCGACGACGCCGTCGAGGCCGGCTTTTTGGGCCAGCGCGGCGAGGCGCAGGGCGGCCTCGGAGGCGGTCTCGGGAAGGCCGAGGTCGCGCTGGACTTCTTGGTCGTCGAGGCTGGTGAGGATGGTGACGGCGATGACGAGGGGGGCGGGAAGGCCGGCGTCTTCGGCCGCGCGGTGGGCGGCCTCGCGGGCGGCGGCCATCATCTTGAGGCCGCCGAGGGCGTGGAGGTTGAACATGGTCACGCCCATGCGGGCGGCGGCGGCGG
>CAZWRO010000297.1:0-2321 GCA_964635365.1 uncultured bacterium
GCGCGGGTGGGGTCGCGGTGGCCGCGGAGGGGAGGGAGTTGGTGGTGTTGCTGGGCGCGCAATCGCCGGCGGCGGCTCAGGCGGAGGCGGAGAGGCTGGCGGCCGCGTTTTAGGGGCGGGAGGCAGTTAGGCCTCGGCGGAGGGGGGCTGCATCTCGGGGGTTAGCTGGGCGATGAAGTCGGCGAGGGGCCGCGCTCCGAGGTCGCCTTCGCCGCGCTGGCGGACGGAGACGGTGCCGGCCTCCTGCTCGCGATCCCCGACGATGAGGAGGTAGGGGATCTTCTGGGTTTCGCCGTCGCGGATCTTGGCGCCGGTGGTGGCCTTGCGGTCGTCGACCTCGACGCGGGCGTCGACTTTGCGGAGCTTGGCGGCGACCTGGTGGGCGTAGTCATGGTGGCGGTCGGCGATGGGGAGGAGGCGCACCTGGACGGGGGAGAGCCAGACGGGGAAGGCGCCGGCATAGTGCTCGATGAGGCCGCCGAAGAAGCGGTCGATGGAGCCGAGCAGCGCGCGATGGACCATGAGGGGGGTGTGGCGCTCGCCGTCGGCGCCGACGTACTGCATGTTGAAGCGGCTGGTGAGGTTGAAGTCGAACTGGATGGTGGGTCCCTGCCAGAGCCGACCCATGGCGTCCTTGAGTTTGATGTCGATCTTGGGGCCGTAGAAGACGGCTTCGCCGGGGACGCGCCGGTAGGCGACTTCGCGGCTGTCGAGGGCGTCGGCTAGGGAGCGTTCGGCGATGGTCCAGTCTTCGTCGGAGCCCATGTATTTGCTGTGGTCGGCTTCGTCGCGTACGCTGAGGTCCACCTCCAGGTCCTCGTAGCCGAAGGCGTGCATGAGGAAGAGGCCGAAGTCGAGGCATCCTTTGATTTCGTCGTCGATCTGGTCGCGGGTGCAGATGATGTGGGCGTCATCCTGGGTGAAGCCGCGCACCCGGAGGAGGCCGCTCAGAACGCCGGAGCGCTCGTAGCGATAGACGGTGCCGAGCTCGGCGTAGCGAATCGGGAGCTCCCGGTAGCTGCGGAGCTGGCTCTTGTAGATGAGGACGTGGAAGGGGCAGTTCATGGGCTTGATGCGGTACTCTTCCTCGTCGATCATCATTGGTCCGTACATGCCGTCGCGATAGAAGCTGAGGTGGCCGCTGGTCTCCCAGAGGTGGGCGCGGGCGATGTGGGGGCTGAAGACGAGCTGGTAGCCGCGGCGGAGGTGCTCTTTCCGCCAGAACTCTTCGATGAGGTAGCGTATTAGCCCGCCCTTGGGGTGCCAGAGGGCGAGGCCGCCGCCGAGGGCTTCGGGCATGGAGAAGAGGTCGAGCTCTCGGCCGAGGCGACGGTGGTCGCGTCGCTCGGCTTCTTCGCGCAGGCGGAGGTATTCGTCGACCTGCGCCTGGTCGGGGAAGGCGGTGCCGTAGATACGCTGGAGCATGGGGTTGCGCTCGTCGCCGCGCCAGTAGGCGCCGGCGACGCTGAGGAGCTTGAAGGCCTTGAGGCGGCCGGTGGAGGGAAGGTGGGGGCCGCGGCAGAGGTCGGCGAAGTCGCCCTGGGAGTAGAGGCTGACGGTGTCGTCGGTGAGGTCTTCGAGCAGCTCGACTTTGTACTGGTCTTTGCGGCTGCGGAAGAAGTCGATGGCCTCTTGGCGGGGCATTTCCTTCCGCTCGAGTGGGAGGTCGGCGACGACGATCTGAGCCATGCGGGCTTCGATCTTCTCCAGGTCTTCCGGCTGGAACGCGTTGGGGGTGTCGAAGTCGTAGTAGAAGCCTTCGGCGATGGCCGGGCCGATGGCGAGGCGGGTGCCCGGGAAGAGGTCGAGTACGGCCTGGGCCATGATGTGGGAGGCGGTGTGGCGATAGGTCTCGCGTCCGGCTTCGTCGTCGAAGGTGAGCACCTCGACGCGGTCGGCCTGCGGCAGGGGGGCCGTGAGGTCGAGGAGCCGGCCGTCGGCGCGCGCGGCGACGGCGGCCTCGGCGAGGATGGGGTCGGTGTGTGCGAGCCATTCGAGCAGGCTGCCTGCGGAGCGATCTTCAGGTTGCAGTACCAGTGTGCGTGCCATCGTTTACCTCTGTCCAGTTCCGGCGATATCGCCGCCATCGCCCTGAATCGCCCTGATGAGATAGGGTCCGTAAGTGTGCGAACGCCTCCCGTCGGGGTGCGGCCGGGAGGCGGTAGACGAACGCGGGCACTCCCGGAGAGAATCAGGTAGTGTCCGTCGTCGTGCCAGCGAGTTTGTATGTCATATCATTAGTGGTGGGCGGTACTGGACTTGAACCAGTGACCTCTTGCATGTCAAGCAAGCACTCTAACCAACTGAGCTAACCGCCCCGA
>CAZWRO010000298.1:0-1619 GCA_964635365.1 uncultured bacterium
GCCGCGCGCTATTTCCAGCAGGCCCGCCATGGGTGGCGGCCCGGCCGCGGGAAACTCCGCGTGATGGAAACCGCGGCCCTCGGGCAGAGCCGCGCGGTGCACTTGATAGCGGTGGGGCAGCGTACCCTCCTCGTAGCTTCCACTCCAGGCCAGGTCGTCATGCTCGCCGACGTCACCGACGACGGGGCGGCCGACCTCGCCCCCGTCGAAGACACCTCCCCCACCGACGGATTCGGCTCGCTGCTCTCTTCGCTGCTGGCCCGCGGCGGGCAGCCGCGCGCCGGGCAACCGCGAGGCGGGCAACCGCGAGGCGGGCAACCGCGAGGCGATTCACCGCGAAGCGGCCAGCCGCACGGCGGCCAGCCGCGGAGCGAGCAGACCGGCCGGCTTCAGGCCGCCGCGCAGATGCTGCGAGGGAACGCCGTCGAGAGGGGGCGGCCGTGATGAAGGCCCTGCGAATCGCAGTCCTCGCGCTGGCCATCGCCGCGCTAGGCGGCCCGGCCTCTGCGACCGAGGCGGCTTCGCCCTCTCCGCTGACCATCAGCGTGAGCGCCGGCGGCGATCCGCAGGCCTTGCCGGCGACGCTCCAGATCGTAGTCGTGCTGACGTTGCTCACGCTGGCGCCGGCGCTGGTCATCATGGTGACTTCGTTCACCCGCATTCTCATCGTGCTCTCCTTCACGCGCAGCGCGCTCGGCACCCAGCAGATTCCGCCGAACATGGTGCTGGTCGGCATCGCGCTCTTCCTCACCGCGTTCACCATGGCCCCCGTGTGGCAGGAGGTGGACGAGCAGGCCTTGCAGCCCTACTTGCAGCAGGAGATCGGGTACGAAGAGGCGGCCGAGCGGGGCCTTCGGCCGGTGCGCGCGTTCATGCTGCGTCAGGCGGAGGAGTCGGAGCTGGCGCTGTTCGTCAACCTGGGGGGGCTGCCGCGGCCGGAGACTCCCGACGACATCCCCACCTACGCGGTCGTACCAGCCTTCATGGTGGGCGAGCTGAAGCGCGCCTTCATCATGGGCTTCATGATCTTCATCCCCTTTGTAGTGATCGACATGGTGGTGGCCACCACCCTCATGTCGATGGGGATGATGATGATGCCCCCGGTCGTGATTTCGCTGCCCTGCAAGATCTTGCTGTTCGTGTTAGTGAATGGCTGGGAGCTGGTGACGCAGACCGTGGTGGCGAGCTTTCACTAGCTTGGTCGCGCGGGCGATTATTGAGGGGGTGGAAGAGATGAGCGAAGCGACGGTGCTGGAGCTGGGGAGAGGGGCGCTGGTTACGGGGCTGGCGGTGTGCGCGCCGGTCCTGGCGGCGGGGTTGGTGGTGGGAGTGGTGGTGAGCATCGTGCTGGCGGCGACTCAGATTCAGGAGTTCACGCTGACGTTCGTCCCGAAGCTGGTGGCGATGGCGGCGGCAGCGGCGCTGTGCGCGCCGTGGATGTTGAGGACGTTGGTGAGCTTCGCGCAGTGGGTGTTTCGGCAGATGGCGGCGGTGGGGTCCTAAGGAGTCCTAGGGGAAGCATGTTCACCATTTCCATCGATCTATCGCGCATCGCGCTCTATCTGCTGGTGCTCTGCCGGACGGCGGGGGTGATGTCGGTGGCCCCGCTGGTGGGGAGC
>CAZWRO010000298.1:1629-2321 GCA_964635365.1 uncultured bacterium
TCCGGTGCGAGCGAAGGCGGCCCTGGCGATGGCGGTGGCGGCGGTGCTGACGCCGGTGGCGGGCCGGCCGCCGGAATGCGCAAGCCCGGTGGAGATGGTGCTGGTGGCGTGCGGAGAGATTATGGTGGGGCTGGCGATAGGGTTCGGGGCGCGGCTGCTGTTTGCCGCGGTGCAGATGGCGGGAGAGCTGGCGGACCTGCAGTCGGCCTTCGGGTTCGCCGGGGTGGTGTCACCGCAGACGGGGGAGCGCACTTCGGTGATCGGCCAGCTCCAGATGAGCGTGGCCTGGCTGATCTTCCTGGGGGCGAATGGGCACCACGTAGTGCTCCGCGGGTTGGGGGCGAGCCTGTCGGCGGTGCCGCTGGGCGGCGGGACGATCTTGTGCGCGCCGACGCTGACGCAGGCGACGGCCGGCATGATGGCGGCGGCGGTGAGGATAGCGGCCCCGGTGGTGGGGGCGGTGATGCTGGCCGACTTCGCGCTGGGTCTGCTGACTCGCGCGGCTCCGCAGATGAACCTGCTGGCGATAGGGTTCCCCATCAAGATGGGGGTGGGCCTGGTGGCGACGCTGCTGGCGCTGCCGCTGCTGGCGAGCGCGGAGCGCGGCCTGCTGTGGACGGTGGAGTCAGTGATCCGGTCGATGCTGACGGCGATGGGCGGGTAGGACGATGTCGCAAGAACGAACCGAGCAA
>CAZWRO010000299.1:0-2294 GCA_964635365.1 uncultured bacterium
CGATTTACCGAGAGAAGAAGAAACAGTTCACCACAGAGAACACGGAGAGAGAAGACAGGGAAGAGAGAAGAAGCAGAAGCGGCTCAACGCAGAGAGCGCAGAGAGCGCGGAGGAAGAAGCGGGGGAGGTGTAGAAGAAGAAGAAGCGTCAATGCGGAGAGCGCGGAGGAAGAAGAGGAGGTAGTGTTGAAGAAGCAGAAGAGGTTTCACCGCAGAGATCGCAGAGGGCAAGGGATAACGACCCCGCCGGGCCGAAGCTGCTGACAGTGCGGTTCGAGGTGGCCGACGAGCTGGCCATGCGGCGTGACCCGGTCGCCAGGCGTCAGATGCGGACTGGGGGTTCGTCGTCAATCCATGGCCAGGCCCTTCGGGTCAGGCCATGCCACCGGGTCTCCCTGCCGCCATGCCTCTCAACAGGAAACCGCATGGTGTCCCCAGATTCCGCAGATTCCAACGCGACGGTCGCGTAGGGGCGTCAGGGGGCCAACGACCTGCTCTATGGGTTCTTGTGCGTCCACTGCTGACCTCCCGCGGGGCGAGAGGCTCACTTCTCCTCGTACGTTCTGGCATCGGGCATCAGCGGTGGCAGCTCGTACCCTTTGAAGCCCGGCGGCGGGGACGAGCCCGACAGCCGGATGTTAACGTCAGAGTTGTTCTTGAAACACAGGCCGGCATCGCCATAGATCAACACGCTGCCCATGATGGTCGAGTCGAGATTGTTCTTGGCGATCAAGGCCTTCAAGGCCATGACGCCCACGGCAGATGTCAGGTTGTTCTTGAACTCTACCGTGAAACCTGGGCACAGGACCGCTGCCCCCTTTAGTTTGCGTACCTTGGAGAACTCCAGCTCGTCCGGCAACTGTTCCACCCCGTTGAAAGTCATGTTGTTCATGAAATAGATGTAATTGGCGGAGTCGGGCGATCCCGGCGGCGGGTCGTCGGCAACTATCACCCCGGTAAAGGTGACGTTGTTCATGAACTGGATGTTGTTGGGCGCTTCCACGTACAGGATACCCAGGATGGTCACGTTGTTGTCGAACGTGGGGTTGGTGTTGGCCGGGATTCGGATGTTCTTATACGTCTCGGCGGAAGGGCTGGGCGAGTCCATGACAGTAGTGTGGACCTCCCTGTACAGCTTGCGGTCGATCGTTGGCATCGTCACCGGCGGCGCGTTATAGCGGACAGTGCCGTCGACCGTAGTGCCGGTCAGAGCCGTCGAGGCGCTGGGTGCACTGACGCTGACGTCGCCGGAGATGTGGCCGGTGCCGAGGCTCACCGCGACGCCCGTCGCTGCCGAGTAGATCGACCCGTCGGAAGGCCGTTCGACGCCGGAAAGGTCAGCGTTCATTCCCATCTCGACCGGCCCCTTGGAGCAGATGCCAAACGCGAGCGCCTCGTCCCACGTCGCGTGAAGGTCTATCGCCATCTGCCGCTGCACCATCTTGGCCGAGGCCCCTGCGCCCGCGGAGTACTGGCCAGTCACCGTCAGTCGCACTGCGTCCGGCGACGACGAAAGGGTTACTTGCCCGCTGAAGTTCTTGCCGTCCCCGAGGCCGATGGTGGGGACCGTGATGGTGGTGCCGTCATAGGTGACCGCTTGACCACCCAGGTTCGAGGTGCCGTCGAGACCGGCACTAAGTCGATCAGCCAGCGAGTCCAGTAGAGCCTGGCCGCGCAGCGATCCCGATACGCCGCAATGCGACAACTCGTATATGAGAAACGACAGACCGCTCTCGGCGGCGAGGCGGGCTTCAGCAATTGCCGCCAGATTGGAGGATTCGACGAGACCCATGGAAGTGCCGCTGAAGAAAGCCACGCTCATTGAGGCGAAGATGGCCAGGAACAGCAGCGCAAGGACCAAGGCCACCCCTCTTGCGTCATGTCCGCCACGTCGAACTCGCTTGGACCCCATCATCGACCCTCCGCGGACCGGTCGGCACGGCCACGTTCAGGGGGCGCGCTGCCAAACCGATCACCTACATGCAGAATAGGATCCGGATCGGCGCCAGGCGACTGCTGCAGCAGGTTTCCTGAGAATAGCGAACCCTCGGCGGGCTTGCGCTGGAAACATGAGTTCGGGGTGAGTTCGCGAGTTCGAGTTCGGGGGACACGAGTTCGGGGAGTTCAAAGCTACGGCGGGATAAGCCCCTGCGCTGAGCTGTCTTGGTGATACGTTTGCGCGCGCAGATGGCACCCCCCCCGCCGGGCGAAATCGCGGGAAAATGAAATTTTCGGCCGCAGGCCCGGCCGGGAGTTATGGCAAGGGCCCCCTCTATGGCAACACGTTTGCGCGCG
>CAZWRO010000300.1:0-2281 GCA_964635365.1 uncultured bacterium
TCCAGAGGAGGTTATGAAACAGCTTCTCACTATCTCCCTTCTACCCGCCCTGCTCAACCGCTGCCTCGGCCCCGCGTGTGAACTGGCCACACCTCCACCCATCTCACTCATCCACTCCCCATTCCCGCCACCGTTCCCGCACCGCCTTCGCCATCCCCTCCAGCGCGGCCCGCTTGGCGTCGAAGAACAAACGCATATCCCCGCACAAGTACTGCTCGACCCCACCCCCGGCTCCCTCCCGCCAGAACTTCGGGCACCCGCCGCGGCAGATTTCCAGATGCCGGCAGCTCGCGCACTCCGCCGGCGCGCCACTCGCCTTCCGCTCCCGGAACGCCCGCGCCCTGGCCGTGCCGCGGATCTCCGCCAACCCCTCCTCCACCACATTTCCCAACACGTACTCCGGCCCCACGAAGAAATCGCACGGATACACCCACCCCTCCCGCTCCACCACCAAGTGGCTGTCACACCCTGCCGCGTGCATGCAATCCCGCATCGGCTTCCCCGCCAGCGCGAGCACCAGATCGTCGAACAGCTTCACCGACACCTCGCGCTCCGTCTCCCCCGCCCACACCTCGAACAGCTCCACCAGAAACCGCCCGTACTCGCCCGGACGCAGCGAGAACCCCGCCGGCTCCCCCGACTCCTCCCACTCCACACACGGAACGAACTGCACGTGGCTCGCCCCCAGCTCCCGCGTGAAGTACTCGTACAGCTCCCCCGCCCTCCCGCAGTTCCCCCCATGCACCACACACAAGATGTTCGCCTCGCACCCGTGCCGCCCCAGCCTCTCCCACGCCGCCACCACCCGCGCGTGCGACCCCGCACCACCCGCATCGACTCGCATCATATCGTGGCAATCCGCCGGCCCATCCAGGCTCAGCCCCACCAGAAACCTCTGCTCCGCCAAGAAGCCGGCCCACTCATCATCCACCAGCAGACCGTTGGTCTGAAACGTGTTCACCACTTGTTGAGCCTCGCCCGCGAGCCCCCGCTGAAGCTCCACCGCACGCCGATAGAACCCCAACCCCGCCAGCGTCGGCTCCCCCCCTTGCCAGGCGAACACAGTCGGCGATCCCTCCGCCAAGAACTCCCGCGTCATCGCCGCCAGCGTCGCCTCCTCCATCACCGCGCCCGGCCGCCCGCTGCTTGGAGCAGCGCCTATTCGGCCGCTGCTTGGATGGTAGTAACAGTACCGACACGCCAGGTTGCACCGATCCCCCACCGGCTTTACGAGTGCCGTAGACACAGTGGCTCCCCGCTTGCTCCTTACCAACGCACGACGCCGCATGAATCCCTTACCCCGATCCATGCGGCGTCGTGCAAATGTCTATCCGCGCGCGCCGCCTCGCGGTTCCGCGCTTCCCTTCAACGGCCAGCTTAGCTGATTGAGGCCTCCAGGCCCTTCAGATACCTGAGCCCATCGGCCAGCTTCGTCTTGGTCTCCCCCTCCGAGAAATCCTCGAACGACAGCCAGCCGTTATAGCCCACGCTCTTCAGCGCCTTCACAATCGCCGTCCAGTCGGCCTGGCCTTCCTTCACGGGAGCCATCCGCCACTCCCATTTCGCGACTCCGTCTTCCTCCCCCGTCTTCACCCACAGGCAGTTCTTCGCGTGCACGTGGCTCAGGTACGGGCCCAGCAGCTCCAGCCCCATCTGGTAGTTCTCGAACCCTTCCACCACCATGTTGCCCGGGTCGAAGATCACCCCCACCTCCGCCGGGTCGAACTGCGAAACCAGCCGATAGGCCAGCCCCGCCGAAGGCGTGATGTTCCCCATGTGCATCTCGAGGCACGCCTGCACCTTATACTCCCGGGACAGTTGCGCCACTTTCTGGAAGTCACCCACCGCCTGATCCAGCAACTGCCCGTACGCCATCGAGCCGTCGTACGGCGGCGATCCCACCCGCAGCTTCGGGCAGCCCACCGCCGACGCCGCCCGCATCCCCGCCTCCACCAGCCCCAGCTCGCTGCACTTCATGTACGTCCCGAGTATCGGCATCGCCAGCTTGTGCTGGGCCGCGATCTTCTGCGCCCGCGGCAGGTCCGCATCCACCTCGTCGATATCCACCGTGCACCGATTGCCGCTCCAGTAGCCCACTTGCGTTATCGGCTCCGGCGACTTCTTCGTGACCCGCCACTCCAGCCCGTCAAACCCCAGCGACCCCGCCAGCTCCGCCGTCTCCTCCAGGTTCAGCGAGGGACACATCACCGTAAACACCGCATACTTCCAAGCCATTGCTTTCCTCCAAGTGCTGTGCGCGATGGCCTCACTTCGCTGGCCG
>CAZWRO010000301.1:0-2272 GCA_964635365.1 uncultured bacterium
CGAACCGCCCCGGCACGTGGAAGTTGGGCGGGTCGGCCAGCGTCGGCGACCAGCAGCTAAACTCCCCCTCCCCCGCGCGATCTATCCGAAAGAAATTCGCCCGCCATTTCTCCCCCTCCACCGGAGCCCGACCCTCCCGACCGATCTGCGAGAACGGCAGCGCCACCTCCACCGTCCATCTCTCGTCCACATCACTGTGATCGTCCAACGTCCCCTTCACCTGCACCGCCGACCGCAGCCCCTCACAGTCCCACCCCACGTCCGACTTCATGAACCGTCTGTCCCCCGACTCCGGGCACTCGATCCGAGCGTCGAACACCACATTATGCGGGCTGAAGTTGAACTCGAAGTACTTCGTCACCTCCCCCCCGGACGAGATGAACGCCTCCACCACCTCCTCCTGCCACACCGGATCATCCCGCTCTCTCATCGTCCCCCAAATGTCCGTGTCCACGCACACGAACCCCAGATACAAGTTGCTCTCATCCCAGCACATCCTCAGCTCCGTCGGTAGCTGAGGCTCACCGATCCCGTCGATGAACCTGAAATCCCCGAGCGCCTCCGCTCGCCCCCAGGCCGACTCGTTCAAGTGGCCGTCGATGGTGATCGTCTCCCGCGTCCGCCGACAGACGTAAGTAGGCAGCTCGACCATTGCTACTCCCCTTCTGCCACCGCACCCGCTGGCTCGGCCGCGACGCCGGACAAGTCCTCCGCGGCCGGCGCCGCCGGTGGTTCCGCGGCCTCCTCCCCGACGCACACGCCGATGTCGTCGAGATAGATCTCCCCCACCGGCGCGCGGTCCTCATGATACTCCGTCACATACACCGACTCCAGCGTCACCGGCGGGGCCGCCTCCGCCGGCAACCGCGCCGTCAGCCGACGCCATTCGCCCGGCCAATCCACGTGATCGGCCAGGTCCACCGCGAACGCGCGCGCCGCCCCGTCCCGCAGGCTCGCCCGCAGCCAGGCCCCCTGCGAATCGCCCATCACCTGCACCGACATCGTCGGCGTCTCCGGCAATCGCAGGTTCAACTGCGCGTGCGCCGCCCTCGTCACCGTCACCCCCGAGAAATCGTAATGCAGTCGCAGGCAATGATTCTCCCGGTTCCGCGGGTCCTCCACCACCTCCACACCTCCCGGCAGACCCGGCGGCGTGCTGCCATAGGCCCAGCTATCCGGCTCCTCGAAGTCCCACACCACCGCCGTAATCTCGCCCACCTGCACCGCCGCCCGCGCGCTGATCTCGCCCACCCGCGCCACCACCGTCAGCCCTCCCGGGCGCGGCAGCGCCACCAGCAACCCCGTAGGGGTTATCCACCCCTCGGCCCCCTCCGCCTCGCAGCTCCACACCACTCGCCCCGGCGGCAGTTGCACCGGACGATTCGCCCAATCGTAGGCCCGCGCCGCAAACTGCTGCACCTCTCCGGGCGCCAGCGTCAGCCGCGCCGGCACGATCACCAGACGCGCCGGCCCCGGCAGCACCCGCACCACCGAAGCCGCCGTTAGCTCCCCGCAGTGCGCCGCCACCAGCCCCGCCGTCGGCCCCTTCACCTCGGCCGCGCGGAACAACCCCTCCTCGTCCACCTCGCCCAGCGACCCCGCGCACTCCCAAACCACACCTTCCGGCGGCAGCCCCACCGGATTATAGTACTGATCCAAACCGCCGGCCCTCAGCCTCAGCGTCTCGCCACTCAGCACGTTCGCCTCCACCGGCTCCAGCGACAACATCGCCGGCGGCCCTGTTGGGGCCGTACTGAACAGGGCCAGCCCGTTCGCCACCGCCCGTTCCAGGCCGCCCGACGGTGAGTTCACCACCCGGCTCCTCACCACCATCGTCGTCGATCCCCCGCCATCCAGGTTCATCGCCTCCATGCACCCCAGCTCCACAAACACCCTCGCCAACTCCTCCAGCGTCATCCCCGCGCTATACCCCGGCTGCCGGCCGTCCACCGTTACCATCACCAGCCTTCCCTCCCGCACTCCCACCCCGGTTCTTGGATGTCGCGTCGAGGCAAATCGGTCCGAAAATCGTTCCCGTCGATTCTCGACCGACACCCGCCCCTCCCGCACCAAGCGCGGCCCGCCCCCCACCGCGGTCCTTATCTCCCCCGCCTCCGGCTCCACCTCGAACCGAAGCCGCACCTCCTCCCCGACTTTCAGATTACGCAGCGCATAAGCCGACACCCCGCGCGCCGCCAGCACCATCCCCTCCGGCGGAATCCTCTGGCTACCCGCCACCGCCATGCTCGCGATCTGCCCCCTCCCCTCCCCT
>CAZWRO010000302.1:0-2267 GCA_964635365.1 uncultured bacterium
TCCTACACCCTCCCTATAGCTAAATCCCTTTCTACACACTCGATGATACACTACCAGCGGCCCGGCCGGGTTGACACCGCGGCCCCGGGCTTGCTACAATCCTACTCCCGTTTCGATTGGAGTGAAGATACATGCCTAGACTGGATCTGGAGAAGCTTCGCAATGCCTCCGAGAGGCAGTCGAAGTTCCTCGAGTTCGAGCGCGAGGTCGAAGGCGGCATTCGCCAGGAAGATACCGACCGGCGACGCGAAATCGAGGATGAGAAGCGTAAGGCCGAGAAGACCGCGCGCAAGAAGCGGCTGAGGAAACTGCGTCAGCAGCAGCATCAATAGCCCTGCGGCGGCGTCGCGGGTTATGAGCTGACGGCAGTAAGCGAGCCCCGTGCAGCAGCGGGGCTCTTTCTGCAAGACCGCGGAGAAGCGAGATAGGTCACAGCAAGCTCGACGCGTCGGTGGGGCTTTTCTGCAAGAGGGACAATGGGCGAGAAGGATCGGGAGCAACTCGAAGCTCTGGTGAAGCTGTTTGAGGAGTACGGCCTCGACGAGCTGGTGGTCGAGGAGGGCTCGTTCAAGGTCAACCTCCGCCGCAACCTGCCCGAGGATCCGGCGGACCCTGCGGCCTCGCCTCCGGCGACGGGCCCCGCGGCGGTGCTGCCCCCCAAGGGGAAGCGGGAGGGGCGCGGTCGCACGGTGGCGGTGCGGGCCCCGCTCATAGGGGTGTTCTACCGCGCGGCCTCCCCCGAGGCGCCGCCCTTCGTCGAGATAGGCGATGTCGTCAAAGAGGGGCAGGCCGTATGCATCGTCGAAGCGATGAAGGTGTTCAACGAGATTCACGCAGAGTGGAACGGCCGCGTGGTCGCCATCCCCGCCGGGGAGGGCCAGTTGGTGCAGGCGGGCGACCCGCTGGTGGTGCTGGAGTTCATCGCCCAGGCCGGATTGAAGGAGGGGAACTGATGGCGGAGCAGCCCATCTACGTCGGCATCATCGGCTTCGGAAACATCGGGTCCGGCACCTACAAGACCCTCTGCGACAATCAGGCGAGCATCGATCACAAGGCGGGCGGGCCGCTGCGCGTGAAGCGGATCGCGGATGTGAATTGGTCGCAGGCGCGGCCGGTCGAGGTGTCGGTGCCGGAGGAGATGCGGGCGGAAGACGCCGCGGTCGTGCTGGACGACCCGGAGATCGCGATTGTGGTGGAGGCGATAGGGGGAACCGACCCCGCGCGGAAGTTCGTGCTCCAGGCGCTGCACGCGGGCAAGAGCGTGGTCACCTCCAACAAGGAGCTGATTGCGCGCCACGGCAAGGAGCTGTTCGAGGCGGCGGCGGAGCGGGGGCTGGACCTCATGTTCGAGGGGAGTGTGGGCGGGGGGATTCCGATTGTGCGCCCCCTGAAGAGCTGCCTGGCGGGGAATCACATCAGCCAGGTGATGGGCATCGTCAACGGCACCACCAACTTCATCTTGTCCCGCATGGCCGACGAGGGGGTGGAGTTCGAGGCGGCGCTGGAGGAGGCGAAGCGGCTGGGCTACGCGGAGCCGGACCCGACCAATGATGTGGAGGGCTTCGACGCCGTCTTCAAGCTGGCCATTCTGGGGTCGATTGCGTTCGAGACGCGGGTGCCCGTGGAGGGTATCTACCGGCAGGGGATCACGAAGGTAGTGGCGCGGGACATGGAGTACGCGCGGCAGCTCGGGTACACGATCAAGCTGCTGGCGATAGGCTCCGAAGTTGACGGGGCGCTGGAGATGCGAGTGCATCCGACGCTGCTGCCGACGAGCCACCCGCTGGCGGCGGTGACGGGGCCGTTCAACGCGATCTTCGTGCGGGGCAGCTCGGTGGGCGAGGTGATGTTCTACGGCCAGGGCGCGGGGCCGCTGCCGACGGGGTCGGCGATGGTGGGAGACATCATCGACGTGGCGCGCAACCTTCGCGCGGGCGCGACCGGGAGGGTGGCCTGCACCTGCTTCGAGGAGAAGCGGCTGAAGCCGATGGCGGAGGTGAGGACGCGCTACTACCTGCGCGTCCAAGTGGCGGACCGGCCGGGAGTGCTGGCGGCGATTGCGAAGGTGTTCGGGGAGGAGGGGGTGAGCCTGGCCTCGGTGCTCCAGACAGACGCGTCGGGGGAGACGGCGGAGATCGTTTGGCTGACCCACCCGGCCCAAGAGGGCCAGATGCAGAGATCGCTGGCGCGCATCGACAAGCTGCCGGAGGTGGCGGAGATCAGCAGTTGGATTCGCGCGGAGACGGAGGGGTAGGGCGCGAACTCAG
>CAZWRO010000303.1:0-2260 GCA_964635365.1 uncultured bacterium
AAACGCCTGGCGGACGGGTGCGATGAGCTTTCGAGATCCTCGCCTTTGGCTCATGGGCCTACGGCACTCGCGGGGCGAGGCTCTGGGATAGGTCCGACTCACACTGCCGCGTCCGCGCAATGGCGAGGGTGGCTTGCTCGGCCCATTCGGTCTCGGGGTACTCCTCAAGGACGCGATTCCAGGCCTCCATCGCTAAGTCGGGTCGGCCGCGCTGGTGGTGACAGAGCCCCACGCCAAAGGCGGCTTCCGCCTGGAAAGGATTGGGATTTCCGGCGGTCAGTACGAAGATGACCTTCAGGTACTCCTTGAGGGCCACCTCGGGAAGCCCGCAGTCCAGGAGTTGAGCGGCGACGTGGAATCGCTGGAGCAGGGGAGTGGGAAGCTCTTCGGGTACCTCGGGGGCGAGCGGCCCGACCTCAGCGGAGAAGCCATCAAGGTCGCCAACGGCGGCGAGAGCGCGGGTGGCGTGCCCAGCCCACGGACTACCGGGGTGGGTGTCGATCAGGCGTCGCCACTGTCGGGCGGCGGCCTCCGGGCGACGCAAGCGATAGGCGCAAACACCCATCCGGTGGCGCGCGTAAGCCTGGTGCGGATTCCCCTCTCCTGCGGGGGTGTAGATATCGCAGAGGACCTTGGCGTATTCCTGGAGGGCATAGACGAAGTTGCCGTTCTCGTATAGGTCCTCCGCGTAGCTGAGGCCTCGGTTGAGCTCAGTGTCGCGCGAGCGAAAGGGCATCCAGGCTGGTTCGAGGTCGACCTCCGATGGACGGACAGGTGAGATCTGGAGCACGCCTTGCCAGGCAGCAATCGCCGCGGTGGCGGTGCCTGCCTGCGGCGAGTCCGGGTACTCAACGGTGACGCGTTGCCACTGCTGGATGGCTAGATCGAGCCGACCGAGCATGACCTGGCAGACGCCGGCGCGGAAGCGTGCTTCGGCGGCTCTCGGGCTGTTGGGGTAGGAGTTCGGAACCTTGAGATAGTCCCGGAGGGCAAACACGTAGAGCTCCTGAACGAAGTCGCCTTCGGCAATCAGGAACTGACGCTCGTAAGCAGGGGTGTCCGACGTGATGTAGGGTTGGGCCGGTGTTGTTGGCGCCGCAGACGGTTCGTGTCCCAGGAGTCTGAGGGCCTGGTTCGCGCGTACGGCCCATTCGCTGTCGGGATGGCGCGAAAGGGTCTTCTGCCACTGAGACACGGCGAGACCGGCGCGTCCTCGCCGAAGGGCGATGGCTCCAAGCTCGAACTCCGCGCGGGCCTCTTGATCGGAGGGGCCGAAGTAATAGAGGATCTCGATCCAGCGACGGCCCGCTTCCTCCCAATCTTCATTCTCGGCCATGGCTTCGGCAAGACTAACTTGAACCGGAATCGACCTGGGGCCGCCGGCGGCCGCGCGGCCGGACGAAGCTGCGACCATCGCGAGGGCGAAGAAGCCAAGCGCGATAATCAGGCCGAAGCACACAGAGCGTTCACTTACGGTTCGTTTCACTGATCGGGTCTCCTTCCGCGGCTCTCAGGCGAGGGCTGGCCGCCGCCGGCAGCAGGGCTCCTCTGGCCCTCGTCCATGTCGGTAGGGCCGGCCGTCATCTCGAAGAGAGGTTGATATTGCTCTGCCTCAGGGGAAAGCTTGTGAATGTACCCGTGCTTGGGGCAGATCTCTAACCCCAGATCTCCCTGAAGGGCCTGGAGGTAGCCGCTGGCAAGTATGGGCTGCTCGGCGTTTGCGAGGAGGGCAGCGCGCTGGGGGATGGCGCCATGGCCGCTCTTCATGGAGGACATGACGTCGACGGGAATTGGTATCACGTCAACCTTGCCTGCCGTCTCTGGAGCGAGGGTCATACTCAGCCTTGTGACGGAGGCCTGGGCGCGGCCCTCAATTACCGGCGGGAAGACTTTCCATCCGCAGTCGTAGGCGCCGATGGCATTGCGGACGTACCCCTCCCAGATGCCGGGCTCGACTACCTCGTCGGCGGCTTCGAGGATGAACTGAACCACTATGCCGGAGGGCCCGGATGAGGTCGGCGAGTAAACGGTCTTGATGTCAGAGCGCTTCAGGTCCTGGACCCCGCGGATAGCGCCGGGGTTACCGGGCGGGACGATGATGACATAAGGGTCGAGTGCGAATACTCGGGGCCGGCCCGTGAGACGCCCTCTCTCCGAGAGGTCGAGCCACCCCGGGCCGGAGCGGCCGACGAGGATATCGACCGCGCGGGGGCGGGAGGCCAGGATCGAGATGAGATGTTCGACCGGAGCTGAAGTGTAA
>CAZWRO010000304.1:0-2250 GCA_964635365.1 uncultured bacterium
GTCTGGTGGCCTCCATCATCTTCTACTTCCTCCAGGCTCCCGACGTGGCGATGGCCGAGGCGACGATCGGGGCCGGGCTGACGACCGGGATCTTCATCTTTGCCATAAGAAGGACAGTGAGGCAGGAGGAAGATGAGAAAAGCTCTTAGCCTGGTCGTGCTCCTGGTGCTGGCGCTGGGACTGGCCTCTGCGCTGAGGGGCCCTTCGATCGGCGCGGAGGCGAACCGCGGGGAGCTTCTCGACGACCAGAAGGTTAACTTCGGCCGGCGGTACAACAGCCGGGCTGTTGAGGAAACCGGTGCCTCCAACGTGGTTGCGTCAGTACTGGTCACCTACCGGGGTCTCGACACGCTCGGCGAGGTGACGGTGCTCTTTGTCGCGGCCCTTGGGCTGGCGGTGCTCCTGCACACGGGAAGGGATCGAAAGTCAGGGAAAGAGGCCGAACCGCCCAGTCTGATAGTGTTCACGGGTTGCCGTTTTGTGTTCCCGCTGATTCTGCTTTTTGGGGCCTATATCTTCATGCACGGCCATCTGACACCGGGGGGAGGTTTTCAGGGCGGGGCCGTCGTGGCCTCGGGATTCCTGCTCATCTACCTGGGTTGCCGCGGAAGGCAGCCCGACAGGGATAGGCTCAACGCGGTGGAGTCACTCTCGGGAGTAACCTTCGTGGTGATAGGTCTGATTGGCCTGGCGGTCGGCGGCTCCTTCTTGCTCAACTTCCTGCCCGAGGGATCGCCCTATGCCCTTCTCAGCGCGGGGATCATACCTGTTGTCTACGTGTTGATCGGTTTCAAAGTCGGTTGCGAGTTGGGTGGGATTGTCGGCGACCTGAGCGGAGCGAGACGATGAGTTTCCTTGCTGACTACGTTCACTATGTCGGTTCTTTCGGGCTCGTCCTGATCGGTCTCTACATCGTCTTGGTGAAGAGCAATCTCATCAAGGTCATCATCGGAATTAACCTCATAGATACGGGAGTGAACCTATTCCTCGTCTCCGTCGGCTACATTCGCATGGGCACGGCGCCAATTTTCTCCGAGGCCGAAGCTGCGGGAAGGCAAATGGTGGACCCGGTCCCCCAGGCCCTCGTGCTCACCGCGATCGTGATCGGCGTATCGGTCGTGGCGCTGGCCCTGTCTGTGGCCATTCGGCTGTACGAGCACTACGGTACTCTGGACCTCTACAAGATTAGGGAGCTGAAGTGGTGAGCCCGATCCTGTTGATAGCGATCCCGCTTGGGTTGGGGTTCATCATCCCCCTGCTGGGGCTGATCTCGGAGAAGCCAACGCGGTATGTCCCCGCCGTGGCGATGGCGTTCAACCTCGTCGTTGCCCTGCGGCTCTTGCCGCAGGTCGTTCAGCACCCACAGGTGGTCGAGACAGCTGGCCTCCCGCCGCCCTTCTCCATTCACCTGGTGGCGGGGCCGCTGGGTGTGGGACTGAGCCTTCTCATCGCGCTCGTCGGCCTGCTGGTGGCGATCTATGCGATCGGCTACGTGAGGGAGGGGCCCGTCGCGAAATATCACAGCCTCTATCTGTTCCTGCTCACCGGCGCCACCGGCATGGTATTGACCGCCGACCTCTTCAACCTCTTCGTGTTCTTTGAGATCCTCTGTATCTCGTCCTATGCCCTCGTCGCCTACCGCGGCGACAGGGCCGGGACCGAGTCATCGGCCAAGTACCTGATTCAGGGGGCCATCGGCTCCAGCCTGGTCCTAATTGGCATTGGCTTCGTCTATGGGCTATTCGGCACGCTGAGCATGGCCGACATAGCGCGCAACATCGACTCCGTCAGCCCGATGAAGCTTTTCCTCCCCATGGCATTCCTGATCACTGGCTTCGGCGTGGAGGCGGCGGTATTTCCGCTGAACGCCTGGCTGCCGGACGCCCATTCCTCCGCGCCTTCCTCCATTAGCGCCATACTATCCGGCATTGCGATCCAGGCCGGCGTCTATGCGGTCGCCAGAGTGGTCTTCACCATCTACGGTGCGGACACCATACCTTTGCTTATGCTCGGGCTCGGCGTTCTCACTCTCCTCGTCGGCGAGATGTCCGCCTTCAGCCAGAACAATATCAAGAGACTGCTCGCCTACTCCAGCATCGGGCAGATTGGCCTCATTGTCTTCGCGCTCGGCCTGGACTCGGCCTTAGGCGTTGAGGGGGCCCTATTTCTCGTGGTCAGCCATGCGCTCGCCAAGACCTTGCTCTTCCTCTCGGTGGGCTATATGATCTACCGGACGGGCTCCATGGAGAT
>CAZWRO010000305.1:0-2235 GCA_964635365.1 uncultured bacterium
CGGGATGCAGGCGCCGTATCTCTTTCTGTTCTTCAAGCGGCAGGGGTTCACGGATTCGCAACTCGGCACGCTGGCGGCGGTGATGCCGATTATGAACGTGGTGTCGCCGCCGGTGTTGGGGGCGATGGCCGACCGGTTGGGAGATCGGCGGCGGATGGTGGTGGTGCTGCTGGTGGCGTCGGGGCTGGTGTTCCCGTGGCTGCTGGTGGTGAAGAGCTTCGCCGCGACGCTGGGGTTGGTGATCGTGTTCTCGGCCTTCGCGCTGGCGCCGGTGGCGATCACGGATGCGATGGCGCTGGAGCACGTGGAGCGAGAGAAGGGGGACTACGGGAGGCTGCGGCTGTGGGGGTCGGTGGGGTTCGCGCTGCCGCTGCTGGCGTTCGGGCTGTTGCTGAAGAAGGGGGCGGGGGAGTCGGCGGCGAGCTTGTATCCCATGTTCATCGGGTACGCGGCCTTTAGGCTGATATCGGCGGCCTGGGTGAGCGCGCTGCCGGCCTCGCGGGGCACCTCCGACGGGCGGTTCGATTGGCAGGCGGCGAGGGCCTTCGCCAAACCGCGCTTTGTGGCGCTGGCGGCCTGCGCGATGGTGGCGGTGGGGGCGATGTCGGCCTACTACGTATACTTCACGATCTACCTGGATCAGGTGGGGATTGCGGACAACCTGAAGGGGTACTTCTGGGCGGTCGGGGTGGCGGCGGAGACGGGGATGATGTTGGTGATCGGCCGCCTCATTCGGCGGATCGGGTTGAAGTGGACGTTTGTGCTGAGCCTGGGAGGCTGCGCGCTGCGGCTGTTCGCGTTTTCCTTCCCGCTTTCTCCGGCGGAGATCGCCGCCGCGCAGTGCCTGCACGCGCTGACCTTCACGGCCTTCACGGTGTCGTCCATCACATTCGTCAACCGCCTGACGCCACCACACTTGCGGGCGAGCGGGCAGTCGGTGTGGGCGGCGCTGACGCATGGGATGGGGGCGGCGACGGGGTCGAAGCTGGCCGGGATGACGGCCGGGACGCACGGATTGCTGGGGATGTATCGGATATTCGCCATCGTCGCCTCGGTGGCGATGGTGGCCGCGGCGGCGCTGGTGAGGGAGCCGAAGGACAAAGAGCTGCCGTAGGGCGCGCGCCTGGCGGCGGGCCTCGCCTCAGTCCAGCAGTGCGGCGGCCTCCCCGAGGGCTTCCTTTACTTCCACCGGTCGGCGCTGCTCGGCCGATAGGAGCGCGGCCCGGACGACGCCGAGGGCGAGCAGGCCGGCCTTGCCGTCGGTCTCGGGCGGGGCGCCGGTGCGGACGGCGCGGGCGAACTCGGTCATCTCGGCGGCGTTGGAGTTGATGTCGGGGAGGTCCACCGACTGGGTCTCGGTGAGCCAGTACTCCTCCTTCTTGGCGACGGTGAGGGTGATGGCCCCGCCCTCGGAGAGGGCGACGGCGTCCTGCCCGAAGACCCGCAGGCAGTTCGTGGGCGGGGAGAGGTAGTTGGTGCCGATGGAGGCGAGGAGGCCGGACTCGAATTCGAGCAGGGTGAGGAAGACGTCCTCGATCTCCGAGGGAAGCAGCGAAGCGTCCGAGATGGCGGTGACGCGACGGACGGGCCCGAAGAGATAGTGCAGGGTGTCGTAGGTGTGAATGGCGAGCTGCATGAGGGGGCCGCCGGGGGCCTCGTCGCGATGCCAGCGCCACTTCTCTTCCGTGAGGCGGGTGCCGCCGGAATGGGAGGTGTTGCCCTCGACCATGGCGATGCGTCCCAGCCGGCCGGAGTCGAGCAACTGCTTGAGGGTGCGGGCACTGCTGCCGTAGCGGGCGTTGTGGCCGACCATCAGGGTGACGCCGGCCTGCTCGCAGGCGCGCATCATGGCGACGGAGTCCTCGACGGTGTTGGCGATAGGTTTGTCCACGAAGACGTGCTTGCCGGCGGCGGCGGCCATCTCGGTGGGCTCGCGGTGGAAGTTGTTCGCGGCGAAGTTGGCGATGGCCTCGACCTCCGGGTGGTCGAGGAGGGCCTGGAGGGTGGGGGCGACGTCGCCGCCGTATCTCTCGGCGAACTTCTGAGCGCGCTCCGGGGTGCGGTTCCAGCAGGCCACCAGCTTTACTTCAGGGGCTTTCTGCGCCTCCGCCCAGAAGGCGCGCGCCCAGTTGCCCGTCGATACCAAACCGACTCCAAGTGGTGCGGTCATGGCTGAGTGTCATTCTCCTATGGTTAGAACGGCTTGAGTCGCGGCTGTCAACAGTGGGGAGGGTC
>CAZWRO010000306.1:0-2233 GCA_964635365.1 uncultured bacterium
GAACTCCTGTCCGGCACCTGGCTCAACCTCGGCTCCGGGATGACCGCGGAGATTGCCGCCACCGCTGGCTTCGACTGGGTCGTCATCGACCTCGAACACGGGTCCGGCGACCACGAGAGCTGCCTCCACCAGCTCCAGGCCGTCGCCGGCACGCCTGCCGCCCCCATCGTCCGCATCGCCTGGAACGAAGCGCCCCGCTTCAAGCGCGTGCTCGACCTCGGCGCGGCCGGCGTCGTCGTGCCCTACGTCACCACAGCAGAGGAGGCCCGCCAGGCCGTTGCCGCCATGCGCTACCCGCCACAAGGCATCCGCGGCACCGCGAGCCTCAACCGCGCGGCCGACTTCGGCCATGGCTTCAACGAGTACTTCACCACGGCCAACGACAAGCTAACCACCATTGTCCAGGTCGAAACTGAAGAGACGCTTGAGCACGTCGGCGAAATCGCCGCCATCGACGGCGTAGATGTGCTCTTCGTCGGCCCGCTCGACCTCAGCGTGACCATGGGGATTCCGCAGGAGTTCGATCACCCGCGTTTCCGCGACGCGCTCGCGAAGGTCTCCGAGGCCGCACGTGGCGCAGGGAAGGCGGCCGGTATACTGCTGCACAGTCCCGACCAGATCGAGCGGACCGTTGCCGACGGCTATACCTTCATCGGGCTGGGCTCAGATGGCGGCGTGCTCGCCTCCGGAATGCGCCGGCTTGCCGACGCGTTTGCACCTTTTCGGCAGCCTTGAAGGCCTAGTTTCCCCCGGCCGCCCTGCCCCGTCTCGCGCCGTGCCTAATACGCGCTCATCCAGATCGGGCTCGACCAGCTCGTCTTCTCCCCGGCCTGCGCCACCCGCACGAAGCAGTAATGCTCCCCGGGAGAGAGCTCTAACGTCACCGCCCACGCGTACCGCGTCAGCGCCGGTCGCACGGTCTGCACCACCCGACCGTCCACGAACAACTCGATCCGATCGATCCTGTCGCTCGTATCCGGGTCCGACACGGTCACCAGACAGCTCAGCGTCCCCGCCGGGCGCGTGATCCGCGCCCCCATATCCTCCCCGTCCATAGTGAAGGTCAGCCTCAGGTTCCGGTCCCCCGCGCTGTACGTCCGCCGCGCCCGCAACGCTTCCAGAATACTCTCCCGCGTCAGCTCCCGCGCCAGCGCCACCGTCCACGTCGACCCGCCCGTCCCCCACGTCGCCTCATGCTGATCCTGACAGCCCGCCGCCCCCACATGCCATCCCGCCTCCAGCAGCGCGATATAGGCCGCCTCCTCCTCCGGGTTCCGCACCTCCACCAGCGCCATGCTCCCGTCCGCCGCCGCCGCGTAGTGGAACCCCTCGAAGTCATCGCTCCACCCTTGGTCGGCCGGACTCGTCAGCCCAGGGTGATTGAAGTGACCCAACAGCGCCCTCTCACCAATCGCCGAATAGCGATCATCCAGCGCTGCCGGCAGATAGGGCGTAGCGCTCATGTACACATTCATGTGCCCGGTGGCGTCCGTGCACTCCACCCCGTACAGCGCCACGAACCGCCCCGGCAGGTTGCTGTCCCCCGCCACCGCGATCGTGTCGGCATACTCCTCCAAGGTCAGCAGCTCGCTGTGATCCGTCACCGCGAAGAAGTCCAGCCGCGCCCGGTCCCGCGCATAGGCATAGGCCTCCGCCGGCAGCCGGCACCCGTCCGAGTAGCTCGTGTGCGCATGCAGATCACCCCAGTAGTGCTGATACTCGTTGTGAACCACCACCGGAACCTCCGCCTGCCAGGCCCTCACCTCGCTCTCCCACGCACCGGCCGTGTCCGGATGCAGAGTGCTCTCATTCCCTCCCACGGCCGAAGCAATCACCACCACGGCCTGCCGGCCGTTCCGCAACTGGGCAGTATCCAGCACCGCCGAGTAGGTGTCGGCGAAGCGCGGCGCCATCCGCACCGCTTCCCCGTCGGCCGTCTGCATCACCACCCGATGCAGCCGCACGCTCCGCGGCGGCACCACCCGCGCCACCACCTCCACCTCCCCACTCACCTCCGACCCCGCCGCGGGAGACAGAATCTCCACCCCGGCCGCCTCTACGCTCTGCGCCCCCGTCACCCATACCGCCGCAACAAACACCAGGCAAAGGAACCGGCCTGCCACGCGATACATCTCGCTCCCCCCTTCTACACTTCTTTAGTGGAGAACACCAGATTCCCGAACCGCCCCGGCACGTGGAAGTTGGGCGGGTCGGCCAGCGTCGGCGACCAGCA
>CAZWRO010000307.1:0-2218 GCA_964635365.1 uncultured bacterium
CTTGTTCGGCACGGGCTCCGTCACGCTCTGTATCGCCGGCCCAAAGGTCTCGCGGAGTTTCCCGATCAGCCCTGCACTGGTCATTTCTCTGTCCTCCCTACCCCTCGCCCTACCGAACCCAAAGGAAGAGCGCCGCAACCACCACTACCAGTCCCACCAACTGCCATATCAGGTACTGCTGGGGAACCCCCGAGTGGGTCCGGCGCATGCGTTCTGTCAGCCGCTCACCGGCCCGGACCAGCGGCTGGTAGAGCCAGTTATCAGCATCGAAAATGCTCATCAACCTGGTCGGATACGCCACCCTCGGGAGCCGCACGCTGGGATAGACACTGCGGAAGGCCTCCTTGAACACGCCGTACAGCCCGTGCGCCTGATAGCGCGCCTCGAATTCCGCGGTCGCCGGTTCGCGCTTGGGCTCCACCACCAGATATCGCGTCTTGGCTCCGTCAATCAGCGCCCCACAGTGCCATATCGCGACCGCGCGGCGCGGCGCCGCACCCAGCCGCGAGAAGCCATAGGACAGGAGCATGAAAAGCCCCAGCGCTGACAGCCCAACCACCGGGAGCCATACCCCCGTCGCCTCCTGGCCAAACAGCGCCAGCCTGAGGCCGAACCAGGAATCGCCCAGCAGACTGCTCAGGCTCGGCATCGACGCGAACCCCGGAAGCGCGCTGACCGCGCGGTAGATCCCGGCCAGGGGAAGCATCGGAACCAGCCCGAAGGTCACGCACAGCCCGGCAAGGGCCAGCTGTGGGACCTGCATGGAGGCGGGCACGTCTCCGGCTTCCCGCTCCTCCGCGCTGACCACGGTCTCCCCCAGGAACGAGCCGCCCAGGAACTTCAGGAACGAAGCCAGCGTCACCAGGGAGACAAAGAGCGCGACAATTCCCAGGATCACGAAGATCGGCAACTGCGGCACCCCCAGGATTGTCACGTGATAGATCATCCACTTGCTGGCGAACCCGTTGAACGGCGGCAGTCCGGAAATGGAAAGAGACGCGATCAGCGCACACACACCGGTGATCGGCATCACCTGCCACATCCCAGACATTCGGTTCAGGTTGGTTTCATTGGTGCGGAAGAGGAGAGACCCTGCGGAGAGGAACAGAAGCGTCTCATAGCAGGCGTGGTTGACCAGGTGGAAGACTCCCGCCATGATCGCAAGCAGACTGAACGCCGGGTTGAGCGGCAGCAGGTAGAGCCCCGCTCCAATGGCGAGCAGCATATAGCCTATCTGTCCGATGTGCTGAAAGGACATTAGCCGTTTCGAGTCATCCTGCGCCAGCGCCGTCAGCGTCGCGACGAAGATCGAGCCGCCCCCGAAGAGAGCAATGATAATGCCCCATACCATAGAGAACTCAGAGGCGGGGAGCATCTCCACAAACACCCGCAGCAGACCGTATACGCCCAGCTTGGTCATGCTCCCGCCGAAGGCGGCCGCGGCCGCCGTGGGCGCCGCGGGATAGGCGTCCGGCAGCCAGTCGCCAAACGGCAGCACCCCGGCCTTGGTGCCGAACCCGATGAACCAGAGCGCGAGGAGCGCGTGGACCAGGACGGGCTTACTCTCGGCCAGACTCCCCATCGCCGCCGCCATCGCGCCGAAACTGAAGGAGCGCGACCCCCCCGTCTTCCACAGCACGATGATGGCGATGAGGAGCAGCGCACTCGCCGCGTGCGTCATCACGATGTACTTGAAGCCTGCGCGCAGGCTGGCAGCCTTTCCCTTCTCGAAGATGACCAGGAAATAAGAGCAGACCGTCATGAACTCCCAGAAGATCAGAAAGAAGAACCAGTCGGCGGCCGCAAGCACGCCGATGATGCCGGCGAAGAACAGAAGCAGGAGTGGATAGTATCGGATCAGATGCTCTTCCCGATACCGCGCCATGTAGGAGACCGAGTACAGCGTCGTCAGCACCGCGATCACGGCCACGATGAGCAGAAAGAGCGCGCTCAACTGATCCACCCTGAGGTCCAGAGACGCGCCCAGCATGGGCACTTTCAGCAAGGTCGCCGTCGTGACTGCGCCGTCGGTCACCAGCACCGACAGCGCGGCCGGAAGGATGAAGATTGCGGCCGCCACCACAAACAGGCAGGCCAACGGCCCCACCGCGCGCCGCTGCCCCGACGTCAGGGCCGTCACGGCCGCGCCGGCGACCAGTATCCCTGCTGCTGCCAGCAACATCTGCGCTGCGTTCATCCTGCGTTACCTCTCGCCTTC
>CAZWRO010000308.1:0-2214 GCA_964635365.1 uncultured bacterium
ACCTCATTTGGGATATCTCTCAAGCCGCCAAACCCGATCCCCCATCCATGGCGCGTCTCCGCGCACTGCTCGGACTCACCCGCGGCCTCCTCGAGCGCCACGCCGACAAAGAAGACAAGCTCATCTTCCCCATGATCGAGCGTTCGCTCAAGCCCGCAGAACTCGAACAGGTCGCAGAGCGAATACACGCCCTGGGGTCCGCCGCCGACCTCACCGACTCCACCGAAGGCGGCATGCCCCAGATCGGCGGCTGAGCCCTACGGGAATCGGCCGAGCCACCCGACGCGCCGCACGCGGCCCAGCAGGCGCGCTGCCTTAGGCCCGCCGCACGCGGCCCAACAGGTGCGCCGCCTTACCCCCGCCCCAACCGCTCCCGCAGCAACTCGTTCACCACCTGCGGATTCGCCCGCCCCTTGCTCTTCCGCATCACCTGGCCAACCAAGAACTTCAGGGCGTTCTCCTTGCCCTTCCTAAAGTTCTCCACCGCCTCCGGGTGCTCCCCAATCACCTCCTCCACCGTCCCCCCCAGCTCGTCCTCGTCGCTGATCTGCGACAGCCCCAGCTCCTTCACAATCTCAGCCGGCGATCCACCCGTCCCAAAAAGCTTCCCGAACACCTGCTTCGCCGCTGACGCGCTCAGCGTCCCCCCCTCGACAAGCGCAATCAACTCCGCCAGCGCCTTCGGCTCAACCTTCGTCTGCCCCGCCTCCACATCGCTCTCTTTCAGCAGCCGCAGAAACTCCCCCGTCACCCAATTCGCGGCCGCCTTCGCCGGCGCCCCCTCCTTCACCGTCGCCTCGAACAGATCGGCCAGCGCCTTCTCTCCCGTCAATATCCCCGCATCATAATCCGAAAGCTCATACTGCTCCACGAACCGCCGCCGCCGCGCCTCCGCCATCTCCGGCAGCTCTCCCCGCACCCTCTCCCGCCACTCCTCCTCCACCACCAGCGGCACCAGATCCGGCTCCGGGAAGTAGCGATAGTCCATCGCCGTCTCTTTCGTCCGCATCTGCTCCGTCACCCCGCGCTCATCGTCCCACAGCCGCGTTTCCTGCACCAGCGTTTCCCCCGAATCCAGCGCCTCCGTCTGCCGCTCGATCTCATACCCCACCGCCCCCGTCACCGCCCGGAAGCTGTTCAGGTTCTTGATCTCCACCCTCGTGCCCAGCTCCGACGCCCCCTCCGGCCGCAGCGAAATGCTCGCCTCGAACCGAAGCTGTCCCTGCTCCATCCGGCACTCCGATATCCCCAGATAGAGCACTGTGCTCCGGATGGCGTTCATATACGCCTCCGCCTCCGCCACCGAGTGCATATCCGGCTCGCTCACGATCTCCAGCAGCGGAATCCCCGACCGGTTGAAGTCCACCAGCGAATGTCTTCGGTCATCCTCCGGGTGCACCAGCTTCGCCGCGTCCTCCTCGATATGCACGTCGGTGATCCCAACCCGCGTCGATTTCCCGTTCACTCCCAACTCCAACCAGCCGTTCCGTCCCAGCGGCGCCCGCTTCTGAGAGATCTGGAAGTTCTTCGGAAGATCGGGATAGTAGTACCCCTTGCGCTCGAAGATGCTCGGGCTCACAATCTCGCAGTTCAGCGCCAGCGCCAGCCGCAGCGCGTACTCCACGACCTTTCGATTCAGCGTAGGCAGCACCCCTGGAAACCCCAGGCACACCGGGCACACCTGAGAGTTCGGCGGCGCGCCCACCGCCGTCGAACAGCCGCAGAAAATCTTCGTGGTCGTGTTCAGCTCGGCGTGGACCTCCAGGCCGATGCTCGGCTCATAGCTCGCCAACTTGACCTCCGCTGGATCGTACTACTGGATCGTGCTGCCGCGTCAATTGCCCCCCGACGCGCGCGTGATCTCCACCTCCGCCGCCCCCACCAACGCCCCCACCGGCGGGTGCGGCTTACGCACCCGAACGGTCACCTCTCGCACCGGGAACCCCTCCAGAATCCCATTCGCTATCTTCGTCGCAAACGCCTCCAACAGGTGGTACGGCCCGGCCTCGTTCGCGCGCCGCACCACTTCGCAGATCGCCGCGTAATCCACCGTCGTCCCCAGATCGTCCGTCGCCCCCGCGGCCGACAGGTCCGTCACCAGCTCCACATCCACCTCGAAGGGCCGCCCCACCGACCGCTCCGCCTCCGTCACCCCGTGACACCCATACAGCGTGATGTTGCGCAGCGTGATCTTATCGTTTCCCATCATTGCCC
>CAZWRO010000309.1:0-2182 GCA_964635365.1 uncultured bacterium
CGCGATTCGGCTTGACATGATGGCGCGCAGGTGGTAAATAGGTGGGCGTTGGCGCGCGAGGCGCCGTGGTAGATAGGTGGGCGTTGGCGCGCGAAGCGTAGATAACAGCAGATGACAACTGAATAATACGCGGCAGGCGAATAGAAGTGATGGGAAGCCGGTGCGATTCCGGCGCTGCCCCGCAACTGTAACCGCGGACGAAACCCGCAAGAGGCCACTGTCCCGAGAGAAGCTGGGATGGGAAGGCGCGGGGAGTAGAGTGATGCGGAAGCCAGGAGACCGATCGGCCTGACCGAGCCTAAGACCACTTCGCGGGAAGGGGGCGCGGCGCGAGCTGATGAGAAGCTCTGTCGCCCTGACCATCGTTTCGGCGGTCAGGGTTTTTTCTTTTCGGTCGCCCCGGCCGAGCCCTTTCCCGACGAGAGTCCACGAGGAGGGGACTATGCGTCACAGGTTAGGGTTTACGTTAATCGAGTTGTTGGTGGTGATCGCTATCATAGGGGTGCTGACGGGGATGCTGTTCCCGGTGTTCGCTCGGGCGCGGGAGATGGCGCGGCGGGCGACGTGCATCTCGAACGCGAAGCAGTTGGCGCTGGCGATGCAGATGTACATGATGGACCACGATGGGGGTTACGTGCCGGCGTCGAGCCCGGACAACCTGATGCGGTGGCATGGGAGGCGGGAGACTGAGGACGATCCTTTCGATCCAAAAGAGGGGCCGCTCTGGGAGTACTACCAGACCGAGGATCTGAAGGTCTGCCCGAGCTTCGGGCCGATGGCGGAGACCGGCGGGTTCGAGCAGGGCACGGGCGGATACGGATATAACTCGCAGTACGTGGGGGGATCGCCGACTCAGTGGCCGGGGATGTGTGTGCCGGCGAAAGAGATGTCGATTCAGAGGCCGTCGGAGACGGTGATGCTGACCGACACGGCCTTTCTGGACTGCGAGGGGCGGTTCTTCGAGTACTCGTTCTGCGAGGCCCCCTACTACCAAGTGTGGGGGACGCCCGCGGACCCTTCGACGCACTTCCGACACAACGGTATGGCGACGGTGGTGTTTTGCGACGGACACGCGCGGTCGATGCCGATGGTGTACACGCATGCGAGCGGTTGGTGTCCGTCGTCGTGGATCGGCGGGGAGGGCGTGGTTCCGCACACGGACGAGGTGTATGCCGAGGCGAGGCTGGGGTTCTTGGGCACGGACAACTCGCTGTACGACCGCCGGTGAGTGCGAGGAGAGTGAGGAGCCAGGTATGAGGGACCGGCGAGAGGCCGGCGCGCGCGCCGGTGCGAGGCCGGGCGCGGCTCGGTGGCTGGTGTTGGCGGCCGCGCTGATGATGGCCGGGTGTGGCGGCGACGAGGGGGTCGTGCGCGCGGCGCAGGCGCCGGAGGCGGACGGGTTTCCGGTGGTGCTGGTGGATGCGCGGGGCAAGGAGGTGCGGGTGGAGCGCAGGCCGGAGCGGATCCTGTCGATGGCCCCAACGGTGACGGAGATACTGTTCGCGCTGGGGCTGGGGGATCGGGTGGTGGCGGTGACCAAGCAGTGCAGCTATCCGCCGGAGGCGACGGCGCTCCCGAAGGTGGGGCAGTGGTTCACGCCAAGCACGGAGCGGGCGCTGGCGGCGGAGCCGGATCTGGTGGTGGGCTCTCGGGGGAACCCGCCGGCCTTCTTGGAATCGCTGGAGCGGGCGGGATGCCCGGTCTTTACCATCGATCCGAAGACGCTGGAGGACATCTACGAGGCGATCCGGGCGGTGGCGCGAATCGCGGGGGAGCCGCAGGCGGGGGAGGAGCTGATCGGGGAGATGCGGGATCGGTTGGCGGCGGTGGAGGCGCGGGTGGCCGGGGCGTCGGAGGAGGAACGGCCGACGGCCTTCATCGTGCTTCAGTTGGCGCCGTTGTGGACGGCGGGGTCGCGGACATTTCAGGATGATGCGATTCGGGTGGCGGGGGGCCGGAACATCGCGGCCGGACGGGAGGGGTTCGCGGGGTTTGGGACGGAGTCGCTGCTGGCGGCCGACCCGGACTTCCTGCTGCTTTCGACGATGGAGGGAGATCCGGATCGGATGCGGCGGGAGGTGCTGGCGAACGCGAGCTTGCGGCGGCTCTCGGCGGTGCGGGAGGGTAGGGTGTTGGTGCTGGAGGCGGACCCGGTGATGCGACCGGGGCCGCGGATAGTGGA
>CAZWRO010000310.1:0-2179 GCA_964635365.1 uncultured bacterium
CACGTGCAGTGCCAGCGCAATCGCAAACGCCCACCCGAGTCTCTTCTCTCCAATCAGCTCCGTCATTGGGCCTCGCTCGGCCCCGCCTCCGAGGGCTTCGTGGCTATCGCCATCTGAGCCCCGCCTGCTCGCTTCACCGCATCCATCGCCTCGATAACATCCCCGTGCCGCAGCCCCTCATCGGCGTTGATCACCACGATCAATTCCGGATTCTCGGCCAGCTTCTCCCGTACCGCCCCCTCCAGCGCCTCCGGCGCCACCGGCTCCTTATCGAGGAAGGTCCGCCCATCCCGATCCAACGTAACCACCAGCGCCCGATCCCCCCACGTCTGCGCCGACGCCGCCTCCGCCCTCGGCAGGTTCACGGCAAACCCCGCCTGCCGGGTCATCGCCAGAGACGCGATCATGAAGAACACCAGCAGAAACGCCATGGTGTCGATCATGGGAATGAGTTCGATTCGCGGCTTCTCCACGGGTCGCTTCTTAATGCGCAACCGGGACCTCCTGCCGCTCCCGTATCTCCTCCCGCTCCCGCGCACCGCCCAACAAGTTCTCCAGCTGCGTCCCTCGCAGCTCTATCTCCTCCACCGCCTGCCGCACCTTATCGCGGCACCAGTTGTACCAGATCAACGTAAAGATCGCGATCGCCAGACCCGTCGCCGTCGCAATCAGCGCCTCCGCCACCCCTCCAGTGATCCCCGCCGGGTGGCTCGTCCCGCTCACCGAGATGATGCCAAACGCCGAAATCATCCCCAGCACCGTCCCCAGCAATCCCAGCAGCGGCGCCAGCGTCACAATCGTGTCCAGCACCACCATCCGCCGATTCAGCATCCGCTGGTCCCCCAGCGTCTGCTCCTCCATCGCCTCCCCCACCGGGGTTCCCAGCAAGTGCGCCCGCAGGCCCGCGGCCAGCACATTCGCCACCGGCCCGCCCGTCTGCTCGCACTCCACCAGCGACTCCGCTCCGTCCCCCCGCCGGTAGGCCCGCCGAATCGACAACATCAACTCCGCGCCTCCGCGGTCCGCATGACGAAGCGCAAAATACCTCTCGATGATCACCGTCACCGCCAGCACCGAGCACACCGCCAGCGGCACCATCACCGGCCCGCCCTTTGCCAGTGTCCTCAAAACCTCAAGCACTTCCTGTCCTCCAGCGCGAATCTCCACCCCGAGCAGACGCGGAACCAGCGGCCCCGAACCTCTTCGGCGCCTCACCTGTCCCTATCGCTCTGCAGCAACCTTATTCCACAGTTACTCCTTTTCCTAATAGCCCCCAACACCGCACAAAGCGCCCTCTCTGCCCGTCCTGCGGCGCCTCGCGAGTCCCAGGCCCAACCCCCTCACGCGCCTATTCGGGTCCTGCCGGCCCAGACTTGAATCTCCGCCTCTACTCCCCTCCGCGCCCCCAAGGCGCCTTCTGTCCGCCATCGCCCCAAATTCGAACATATTTCCCCCTCTCCCAGCAGGCAAGCCTCCCCTGACGCCGAAACCCAGGCCATATCCGCAGTCTCTCACAGGAGGTGCGGGAATGACCCGGCAAGAGGAAGCACCCGAAGAAAAGCCGATCGGCGAAATCACCCACTACTTCGGGAAGATCGGAGTCATGGCCCTTGACCTCACGGACGACCTGTCCGTGGGCGACATCGTACACGTCAAGGGCCACACCACCGACGTCATGCTCACCGTAGACTCCATGCAGATCGAGCATGAAACCGTCCCCGAAGCCCACGCCGGCGACTCCATCGGCGTGCGAGTGGGAGAGAAGGTCCGCCCCGGCGACACCGTCTACCGCGCCCACTGACCCATCGGTCACGTGCGGCCCACGCCGCCGGCGGCCCCCATCGCCCCGCGAGCCCCCAGGCCGCGGCGCTCACCGCGCGCCCCCCAGGCCGCGCTGGTTGACATCCCCTCCAGGCCTTTGCTAAACTAACCCCGGTGGGCTGTTCGTGCGGGGTGGTGCAATTGGCAGCACGCCTGATTCTGGGTCAGGAAATTCTAGGTTCGACTCCTAGCCCCGCAGCCAGCAACAAAATAACCCAGATACACCAGGTGGCCCCGTCGTCTAGTGGCCTAGGATGCATGGTTCTCAGCCATGAGATCGCGGGTTCGAATCCCGCCGGGGCTACCACCGATCTTGACTTTCGTCTCAGCGAGCCGGAGCGCATCCTCCAAGTTCCCC
>CAZWRO010000311.1:0-2177 GCA_964635365.1 uncultured bacterium
GCCACCGAGCGAGGTCAGGTCGGCCTGGAACTCGGGGCTGTGCAGGGCGAGGGCGAGGGCCTCTCCGAGGGGGGAGTTCCAGACCCGGGGGCGCATCACGAGGTCGTAGCGCTCCTTGGCGAGCGGGACGAAGTCGAGCTCCCGCGCCCGCGCGGCGGCCAGGATTCCCAGTCCGGCGTCGGCGGCGCCGTTCTCGACCATGGAGGCCACCGCGAGATGGGTGTAGACCTCGCGGCGGTAGCCATCGATCTGGTCGCGGGCGAGGCCGAGCTGTTCGAGCTGGGCGTCGAGGAGCACGCGGGTGCCCGCGCCGGACTGCCGGTTGATGAAGCTGACCTCGGGTCGAGCCAGGTCCTGCCACCGGCGAATGTTCTTGGGGTTGCCGGGGGCGACGATGAGGCCCTGCTGGCGATGGGCGAGGGTGACGAGGGCCAGCTCTTCCTCGCCGAAGAGCTGACGCACGTAGCTCCAGTTGTAGTCGCCGGTGTCGGGGTCGAGCAGGTGGGACCCGGCGAGGTGGCAGAGGTCGTCGCGGAGCGCGGCGAGGCCGGCCATGCTGCCCACGTGAGTGGAGGCCACCGCGAGCTCGGGGGAGCGAGTGTGGATCCGGCTGGCCAGCAGGTCGAGGGCGACGTCGTGGCTGCCGGTGATGAGGATGGTGTGGCGCACCTCTTGCTCGGGCCGCAGCAGCTCGCAGTCCACCTCGGCTCCCTTTGCGACTCCTTCGCTGAGGGCGGGGATTACCACCATCCCGTCGGCGCGGGAAAGCGCGTTGACGAGCCCCGCGCCGCGCGCGGTCGGCACCGCCACCAGTCGCCCGGCCACTTCGCCCAGGCGCACCCGCAGGAACTCCCGGCTTCCGGCGGCCGAGGCCACCTTGCGGCTGAGGAGGGCCTTGACGCGCGGCCGCTCGCGCGGCGGAAGGCCGAGCAGGTGGGAGAGCAGGGGCGAGACGAAGAGGTCGTAGCAGAGCATGGCCGAGACCGGATAGCCGGGGAGGGCCACCACCGGGGTGTCGTGAACGAGGCCGAGGGCGACCGGCTTGCCGGGACGAGTGGCGACGCCGTGGACCAGCAGCTCGCCCGCCGCGCGGAGGGCCTCCGCGGTGAAGTCGCGCGCCCCGGCGGAGGCTCCGGCGATGGTGAGCACGAGATCGGCCTCTTTGCAGGCGCTTACTATGGCCTCCTGAATGGCCTCGGGATCGTCTCGCACGGGCCGGCGAGAGCCGGACTCGGCGCCGTCTTCGGCCAGGCGAGCGGCGATCATGGGGGTGTTGAAGTCGGGAATCTGACCGGGGCTGGTGGCCTCTCCGGGCGGGACTATCTCCTGCCCCGTGGGGAGGATGACCGCGCGGGGCGCGCGGAGCACCTCCACGCGGAGCACGCCGGAGGCGAGCAGCGCGCCGATGTCCACCGGCCGCAGGCGGTGGCGGGCGGGGACGACGACTTCGGTGGCGACGATGTCCTCGCCGATGAGGCGGGTGTGCTGCCAGGGGGAGGCGGCGGCGACAATCTCGAGCTGGTTGGACTCGACCTCGGCGACGTCCTCGATCATGATGACGGCGTCGGTCTCCTCCGGGAGCGGGTCGCCGGTGTTGACGTAGATGGCGTCGAGGCCGACCTGGAGGAGCTTGGGAGAGGTCTGCGAAGCGCCCGCGGTGTCGGCCGCGCGGACGGCGATGCCGTCCATGGCGGCGGCGTGGTAGTGCGGGGAGGACCTGGCGGCGAACACCGGCCCCGCGGTGACCCGGCCGAGGGCCTGCTCGGCCTCGATCACTTCGGAGCCGAGGGAATCGTGCAGCCCGAGCCGGTTCCAGGCCTGACGCCAGATGGCCTGGGCCTCTTCGAGGGGGATGCTCCGGAGGTATATCTCGCGGCGACCGGTTGGCTTGCCGTCTTTCCCGTGCTTCATTCGAAACGCTCCACTTCGACTTCGTCTCCCGCGTAGAGTCCCTCGGCGGGCGCGGGAATGCAGACCAGGCCGTCGGCGCGCACCAGGGAGGAGATCAGCGCGGAGGGGCCCAGCAGGGGAGTGGCGTGCCACTCGCCGTCGCGTCGTTCGAGCCGGACCGTCAGAAACTCCTCCCGGCCGGCCTGGGAGGCGAAGTTGCGGGAGAGGCGAGCGCGGAGGGTTGTCGGCGACGGCACCTCTGCGTGGCTGCTTGCATTGAGCAGCGG
>CAZWRO010000312.1:0-2152 GCA_964635365.1 uncultured bacterium
ATGAAAGAGGTCGAGTATGTCGAGAAAGGCGAGCGCAAGAAGCTCCGCTACGCGGAAATCGGCCGGGAGCAAAAGCAAGAAGCCGTCGATTGAGGGCGGATACCACTTCCGGATCCTCTGGGTCGACCTGACGAGCGGCGAAAGCCGCGTCGTCCCCTTCAGCGAGAAGTTCGCCCTCAAGTACGTCGGGGGGCGAGGTTTCGGGGCCAAGCTCCTGTACGACCAGTTGGCCAAGATCAAAGACCCCTTGGACCCGGAGAACCCGATCATCATCGCCCCGGGGCCGCTCACCGGCCTCTATCTGCCCGGCGCGGCGAAGACCTCCTGGGTTTCCCTGGCACCATTGACTGGCCTCTATGGCGAGAGCAACATGGGCGGCAATTTCGGCACCGAGATTCGCCAGGCGGGATACGACGCGCTGGTGATCGTCGGGCGCGCCGAGCGCCTTAGCTATCTCTGGATCGACGAGGACGAGGTCGAGATCGTTCCCGCGCCCAAGCTCGCGGGCAAAGGATCCCTGGAGGCGGAAGGGCTCATCAAAGAGGAACTGCAGAGCCAGGAGGTGCGCATCGCCGCCATTGGGCCGGCCGGCGAGAATCTCGTCCGGTTCGCCACCATCAACTGTGACTGGAGCCGCAACGCCGGCCGCTGCGGCATGGGGGCCGTGCTCGGATCCAAGAACCTGAAGGCGATTGCCGTGCGGGGCGGCCGCGACCTGCCCGCGGCCGACGTACCAGGCCTGCGGCTACTGACGGACAGGTCCATGCATGAGTTGTCATCCCACCCGCTTTTCGAGTTCTGGCAGCAGCAGGGCTTGATGTCGGTGATCGACTACGTCAACAGCGCCGGCGTCCTCCCCACGCGCAACTATCGGGAGAACGTCTTCGAGCAAGCAGAAAACATAGACGGTTTCAAGATGTACAACGAGTACAAGATCGGCGACACCGCCTGCTTCGGGTGTCCCATGGCCTGCGGCAACATCTGCTTGGTGAAGAACGGCAAGTACAAAGGCACTATCACCGAGGGTCCCGAGTACGAGACCGCCTGCATGCTCGGGTCCAACCTCGGCGTAGGTGATTTCTCAGCTATTCTCAAAGGCAACCAGCTCTGCGATGACCTGGGCATCGACACCATCTCGAGCGGCAACCTCATCGGCGTGATGATCGAGGCCCTCGAGAGCGGCCTGCTCAAGCCTTCCGACGTGGACGACATGAACCTCCAGTGGGGAGACGACACGCACATCATCGCGCTGCTGGAGAAAATCGCGCGCCGCGAGGGTGTTGGCGACTTGCTGGCTGAGGGCTCCCGGGCGGTGGCCGAGCGCCATCCTCAGTTGAGGCCGCTGATGGTGCAAGCTAAGGGCATGGAGCAATCAGGATATGACGGGCGCGCAACTATCTCCATGGCGCTCGCCTACGGTACCTGCGACATAGGAGCCCATCACAACCGCGCTTGGACCGTCGGCAAAGAGCTGGAGGCGGGCGCCACGTGGAAGGCCGAAGACCGAGTCGACCTGGTCGTTTACCATCAGACCATTAGGCCTCTCTTCGACATGCTCGGCGTCTGCCGACTTCCGTGGATCGAGCTGGGATTCGACGAGAACCGCTACGCGGAGTACTATAGCATTGTTACCGGTGTCCCTCACACGCTCGACGATCTGCTGACGCGTTCGCGAGCGACCTATGATCTAACTCGTCTGATAAGCGTCTCGCTCGGCACCAGCCGGAAGGACGACTACCCGCCGCCGCGGATGCTGGAGCGGCCTGTGGAGAAGGGCCCCTACGCCGGACGCGTAGTGGACCGTAAGGAATACGATGAACTCCTGGACCTGTACTACGCGAGGCGCAATTGGAGTTCCGAAGGGATTCCCCCTGCCGGCACGGCCAAGCTGTTCACCGACAAGCTGACCTGATCGACGGTCCCAAGCCGCTGGGCGAAGAGAAGTGTCCGAATAAACTTGCTCGGATAGGCCTGTGCGTGGAAACACCATGACTACCGCGGACGAGAAGAAGAAGAGCGTAGGGCGAAGGGTTTGGAATCTAGACAACCCGTACGTCTTCGTCCTGCCGGCCCTCGTAGTGTTCGGCACGTTCGCGCTCTATCCCATCCTGCGCTCCCTCTACCTCAGCTTCTTTCACTATGAGTTCCTCCG
>CAZWRO010000313.1:0-2134 GCA_964635365.1 uncultured bacterium
AGCTTGCAGGAGGCGCTGGAGGTCACCAAGGTCTACAGCATCAGCGGCAAAGTCCCCGCCGGCAAGGGGCTGGTGACCACCCGGCCGTTCCGCTCTCCCCACCACACCATCTCGGCGGCGGGGCTGGCGGGCGGGGGGTCGATCCCGAAGCCGGGCGAGGTGTCGCTGGCGCACAACGGCGTGCTCTTTCTCGACGAGCTTCCGGAGTTCAGTCGCGATGCCCTGGAAATCCTCCGCCAGCCGCTGGAGGATGGCCTGGTCAATGTCAGCCGCGTGGCGGGCACGGCGACCTTCCCCGCCCGCCTGATGATGGTGGCGGCCCTGAATCCCTGCCCGTGCGGCTTCTACATGGACGCGACGAAGAGCTGCTCCTGCTCGGTGAGCAAGATACGGCGCTATCTCCAGCGCATCTCCGGTCCCCTGCTCGATCGCGTGGACATCCAGGTCGAGGTGCCCCGGCTGGGGCGAGAGGAGTTGCTCGGAGAAGGCCGGGGAGAGCCCTCCCGGGCGATCCGGGAGCGCGTGCAGCGCGCCCGCCAGCTCCAGTCGGCGCGCTTCGACGGAGATGACATCTTCTGCAACGCGCACATGCGGCCCCGCGACCTGCGGAAGCACTGCCCGCTCAGCGAAGAGGTGCGGGCCTTCCTCAGCACCGCCATCGACCAGCTCGGCCTCAGCGCCCGCGCCTTCGACCGCGTGGTCAAGCTCAGCCGCACCATCGCCGACCTCGACGCCGCGGACCAGCTCGCCCTCCCCCACCTCGCCGAAGCCATCCAATACCGCGGGCTGGACAGGAAGCTGTGGGCGTGAGAGCCTACCGAGGGCGCCGAAGGCGTATTCCTGTGGAATCCTGCGAAGGAGGGATGACGGCGTGGAGCTGAGCGACAAGCTGCGCAACCGGAAGATCCGACACATCGGCGAGCTGTCGAAGGAGGAGGTTTATCTCATCCTCGATCTCGCCGAGTGGTTCCGGGATAACAAGCGCGACAAGCGCTATCTGGGGCTGCTGGCGGGAAAGACCCAGGCCCTGCTCTTCGTCTACGAGTCCACCCGCACCCGCATGGGGTTCGAGACCTCCATGAACCGGCTGGGAGGCGCCAACATCTACATGCCCCTAGACACCACGATGGCGAACAAGGGCGAGACCTGGGCGGACACCGCGCGGGCGATGAACCGGATGGCCGATGTGGTCACCCTTCGGCTCTGGGATCAGTCCCACGTGGAGGAGATGGCGGAGCACCTCGATATCGCCCTCATCAATGCCTGCACCCCACAGGACCACACCACCCAGGTGCTGGGACAGCTCCTCACCATGCGCCAGTCCCACGGCAAGCTCGACGGCCTCCACGTCGTCTACGTCGGGATGGCGCGGGGGGTCGTCCACTCCCTGATGCGGGTCTGCCCCCTCCTCGGCATGCACCTCACCACGGCCTGCCCGGAGAGCTATGTCTTCGATGAAGCGATCCTCGCGGAGGGCCGGCGGCGGGCGAAGGAGAACGGCGTTGGGCTCGCCGTCACGCACGACCTGATGGCGGCGGTGAAGGAGGCCGACGTGATCGAGGGGGGAGTGCTGCTGCGCAGCAAGCTCGCCGGCGAGGCGGTGCCCGAGGAAGAGGGAGTGATCGTCGAGAAGTTCCGGGTCACGAAGGAGGTGCTCGCCGCGGCGAAGGCGGGCTGCACCTTCCAGCACAGCGGGCCGATCTTCCGCGGCTACGAGATGACCGACGAGGTGCTCGACGACCCGAAGTCCCTGGTCTGGGAAGAGGCCGAGAACGCGAGGTTCTGCAAGCAGGCGCTGCTGGCGCTGCTGCTCGGCGAAGGCTAGCAGGCCGCCGCGGAAGTTCGGCCTCCGGGGAGGGAGTGCCGCTGGCAGTGGGGGCTATCGCCCGCGGTGCGCTTTCATGCACTCCCTGCGATCATCCAGGAAGGCGCACCTCATTTCCCCGCCGGGCAGCATGCCGCCGATAGCCTTGAAGTGACGGCACTTCATTTTCTGTCCCGGAGGGGCCGCGCACCTACCGTCTCTGCCCATGTAGTCCGGCTTGTACATGCGGCCGCCGACGTATACCCCAATGAACGCGATGCTGGCCGGTGCTAGAATGAGGATGATCGGGGTGGCCACGCGGCTGGGCAC
>CAZWRO010000314.1:0-2127 GCA_964635365.1 uncultured bacterium
GAGCCGGGGGAGACGGTGGCTCCGGGGCAGACCATCGTGAGGATCGCCGATCTGGATCACATGTGGATGCGGGTGTACGTGGCACAGACGGAGTTGGACCGGGTGCGGCTGGGGCAGGAGGCGGAGGTGACCATCGACGCCAACCCGCGCAAGGCCTACGCCGGGCGAGTAACCGAGATCGCGCAAGAGGCGGAGTTCACGCCGAAGAACGTGCAGACGCGGGAGCAGCGGGTGCAGTTGGTGTTCGGGGTGAAGGTGGCGGTGGAGAACCCGGACCACGAGCTGAAGCCGGGGATGCCGGCGGAGGCGCGGATTCGGGCGGGACGAAGAGAGGGCGATGGCTAGCGAGCGCAAACGAGCGATGATCGAGGCGCGGGGGCTGCGGATGGCCTTCGCCGGCCTCACCGCGGTGGACGGGATCGACCTGGAGGTGGGCGCGGGGGAGATCTTCGGCCTGGTGGGGCCGGACGGCGCGGGGAAGACGACGACGATGCGACTGCTGTGCGGCGCGCTGACGCCGACGGGGGGCACGGCGCGGGTGGCCGGCTTCGGCCTGCTCACGCAGGCGGAGGAGGTGAAGCGGCGGATCGGATATGTGCCGCAGCGGCTGAGCTTGTACGGCGAGCTGACGGTGGACGAGAACGTGGGGTTCGTCGCGCGGGTGCACGGCGTGAAGGGCCGGCTGCTGGAGGATCGGAGAGAGCGGCTGCTTTCGTTCAGCCGGCTGGGGCGGTTCCGGAAGCGACTGGCGCGCGACCTGTCGGGGGGAATGCGGCAGAAGCTGGCGCTGGTGTGCGCGCTGGTTCACGAGCCGCAGGTGCTGCTGCTGGACGAGCCGACGACGGGAGTCGATCCGGTGTCGCGGGGGGAGTTCTGGGAGATCTTGATGGACCTGGTGGGGAGAGATATCACCATCCTGCTGACCACGGCTTACCTGGAGGAGGCGGAGCGGTGCGCGCGGGTGGGGCTGCTCCACCGGGGACGGCTGCTGGCGGAGGGAAGGCCGGAGGAGATTCGCCGCGAGGTGGGCCTGGAGCTGCTGGAAGTGACGTGCGAGCTGCTGGCGAAGGGCCGGGAGGCGGCCGCGGAAACGCCGGGGGTGAGGTGGGTGGAGGCGTTCGGGGACCGCCTGCACGCGGCGACGCGGTCGGCGAGCGAGGTGGAGAGGCCGCTGCGGGCGGCGCTGGAGGCGGCGGGGGTGAGGGTGACGTCGCTGCGCCGAATCCAGACCGGCCTGGAGGACGCGTTCTTCGAGCTGGTGCGGCGAGGGCGCGAGGAGCCGGCATGAGCGAGTCGGCGGTGGAGGTGTCGGGCCTGACGAAGCGCTTCGGCGACTTTGCGGCGGTGGAGGGGGTGTCGTTCGCGGTGGAGCGGGGAGAGGTGTTCGGCCTGCTGGGTCCCAACGGGGCGGGGAAGTCCACGACCATCCGCATGCTGTGCGGCATTTTGGCCCCGACCTCGGGAGAGGGTAGGGTGGGAGGGCACGATGTGGGGCGGGAGCCGGAGGCGGTGCGGGAGCGCATCGGGTATATGTCGCAGCGATTCTCGCTGTACCTCGACCTGACGACCGAGGAGAACCTGGAGTTCTACGGCGGCATCTATGGGGTGGCGCGGGAGCGACTGGCCGGGCGGATCGGGTGGGCGCTGGAGATGGCCGGACTGGAGGAGCAGCAGGACCGCCTGACGGGCGAGCTGCCGACGGGCTGGCGGCAGCGGCTGGCGCTGGGATGCGCCTTGCTGCATGAGCCGGAGGTGGTGTTTCTGGATGAGCCGACGGCCGGGGTCGATCCCATCTCGCGACGGCGGTTTTGGGAGGTGATCTATGGGCTGGCGGAGGCGGGGGTGGCCTGCCTGGTGACCACGCACTACATGGACGAGGCGGAGCGGTGCGACCGGGTGGCGCTGATGTACGGGGGGCGCGTGATCGCGCTGGACAGCCCGGAGGGGCTCAAGCATGAGAGCGTGGCCGCGGGGCTGCTGGAGGTGGCCTGTGAGGAGGCAGGCCGCGCGCTGGCCCTGCTTCGGAGAACGGCGGGGGTGAAGCGAGCGCGGCTGTATGGGGCCGGGGTCCACGTGGTGGTATCGGAGCCGGCGACGGGGGCGCGACTCGTGCGGGAGACCTTGGAG
>CAZWRO010000315.1:0-2110 GCA_964635365.1 uncultured bacterium
GCCACTGGTTGGCCCCATCGCTTGGAGCACCTGCCCACTGGTTGATCGTGAACTTGGTCTTCAGTTTCGCGTCGGTGTCCGAGATCCGGCCCAGATTGTGACCGTTATTGTTGCATATGACCAGTGTTCCGTCCGGCGAGACACTTACACCGCAGGACCCGTCCTCGGTCCACGTCGGCACGGAGTACAGGTCCCCGTCGCCCCGGCTAATGTCGTAGATCGGGGCGACTGATTCCGCCGGACGGCAGGTGAAGGTTCCGAAATTTTTGCGCGCATAGAGGGAGAGGCCGAACTCATTGGTCTCCCTGTTGAAGCGGACGACGAACTCCGTTGCCCTGGTATCCACATGCACCCGCCGCAATTCGCCCGGCACATCGATGTAGTAGATCCATTTCCCGTCCGTGCCGTAAGGCCATTGAAGCAGGGGGACGGCACGCTCGAGACCCATGTCTCCCCTCACGCCGGTCTGAATCTTCACGAGGGCGGTCGGCTCGCCGCCATTGATACTCATCACGACGATCGAGCCATCTCGTTTCGTAAACGCAATGCGGTCGCCCATCGGGCTGATACAGACAAAGCCCGCGTCGCCGCCCGTGTAGATCGGGGTGGTTTTGACCACCGCGTCGTTCTCGATATCGTAACGGATCAGGTTTCCGAACCGCGGGAAATGAACACTATTGGCCTTCTCCAGCGTGTAGCGGGTCGAGATGGCAATGCCGTCCATCGCCGAGCCGGCGCCGGCACTCAGCATCAGGATGAGCAGACTGAGCAGACTGAATCTGAACGGTACCATGATGGTCTCAGCTCCTGCAGTTTTGCAGAAAACGGTATGACTATAGCACGGCTATGCCGCCAACGCAAGCACGTTGCCCGTGCGGATGCGGGCCAACGCCTCTCCCCAAAAACCCTTTTGCTTCCCGGTTGTATCAGCCACTCACGCATTCCCTGGCGATGCGATCCCATTCGGTCAGCCGCCAAGGCTCGTGGCGCACCGTGCTGAGGTCCTTCAGGTAGATCGCGACCGTGCAGCCGTGCATGCGGGCGAGCGCGAGCTTCTCCGTGAGATCGCGCCGCACCAGGTCCGGATCCCACCGCTCCATGGCCAAAAAGGAAGGGTTCGGCCTCCACCCGACGATGAAGCGGCGGCCGACGTTGCGGGCGCCGACCGCGAAATCCACCCAGGGGCTCATGGAAATCTGGTACATGTTCGGGAGGTGCCGGGCGCAGACGTCCACCTTGTGGTGCAGGGGTTCGCAGCAGCCGTAGTGGACGCGCTTGAAGCGCCGGTAGTAGCGCGCTTCGTGCTGGAGTGCGAACTCGCCGTGCATCGCGGGCGAAACGTCGGAGAATATCTGCGCCGCCCCCGACACCGTCATCTCGCTCGCTGGCGTGTCCAGAAGGCCCTGGCTCTCATACTGGTCCAGCCGCGCCAGCCAGCAGTCCACGAAATGGCCGACCAGCTTGTGAACGTATTCCGGCCGGTCGATCATGTCTGTCAGAATCTCCTCGACGCCGGTCATGCGTACGATCTCGTCCCACGGAGCGAACCAGCCGAAGGGGGCAGGCGTGTACAGATTCACCTTGAGCACGCCCTCGAACACGGCCGCCGCCTTCTCGTGTCGCTCCTGCGTGGCCGCGGCGTCGTGCGATACCCGGGGCGTCTTGATCTTGGCGATGTCGGCCTCGCCTCGGATCTGGATGTGGAAGTGGCGGGATACCACGTCGCTGTCCTCGTCGGTGTGCACGATGTCCACGTCCTCGGAGATGCCGAAGCCGGTGTCTTGCACACAGCGGGCGACGCCGACCGCCGCGTCGACCACCATGTCAGCGGGGTAATGCCGCCACTTGTAGAGGGTCATCCTGAGCCCGCTCTCGATGCCGCGCAGGAAGTCGTCCTCGCAGTGGACGTCGAGTTCGCCCCCGACGTTCAGCTCGTTCCAAGGCTCCTGTAAGATCATGATCGAGGGCCGGCCCGGTTCCATCCGGTCGACACGGCGGTGGACTTCGCGCCGGGTGTCGTTCACGGGGTCGGCGGCCGCTTCCGCCAACTCGGCGCCGAGCCTGCGCAGAATGTCGCGGTCCTTCAACGAGATGTTTGAGCTAGTCATTC
>CAZWRO010000316.1:0-2099 GCA_964635365.1 uncultured bacterium
CATCTCGGGCACGGCCGCCCGCGCCCGCCGGCGCGGGCGGCCGTGCCCGAGATGCAAACCGAATCTCAAATCTCCTCGAATCTGTGGAACAGAACCCCTGGAAAGTTCGGTCGGCTGTACTGCCTCAGGACCAGGGGGTGGGGGGATGTTCACTTCTTCCGCGCGCGACCTCTCCGGCCTCGAAAAGGCCGCCGTACTGCTGTTGGCCCTCGGCCCGCAGCAATCTACTAAGCTGATATCCGGCCTCACTCCCCGGGAGGTGGGGCGGCTCGCCGATCAGCTCGCCCGAGTCCACACCATTGACGACGAAACCCGCACCCGCGTCCTGCGGGAGTTCCGCGAGGCCATCCCCGCGGACCCTCCGAGCCGCCGCTTCATGTCTCCCCCCAGCCTACCACCGGAAGCCAAGGCCTCACCCGGGCTCGCCGCCAGCGGGGCCCCTGAGGAACCGCGCGCGCGGGCGGAAGAGTCCGTCCGCCCCTACGACTTCGCCAATCTCGACAAGATCTCGCCGAGCGCGCTCCGCCGGCGCCGCCCGCCGTCCGCGCCCTGCGCCGAGCTGCTCGCCGAAACCTCCGTCCTCTGCCGCGCGCGGCTGGCGGCGTTCGCCCTCAGCCTCACCGAAGTCGCCGGCCTCAGAGTCAACGACGTGCTGCTCCTCGGCCCCGCTTCCGAGCCGGACATCGCGCTGGTAGCCGGGGACGATTGTCGCTTCCAAGGCCGCTTGCTGATCAGAGACGGGCACCTCGCGGTGGAGATCGCCCCGGAAGACGGGGCCGCGGGAGGGAATCCATGACACAGCAGATAGCGCAGAAAGACACCCGGCTGACGGTCCCACCGGACCGAGAGACGTCCCCGCCGGACCCGCAGAGCTCCCCGCCTCCGCCCGAGGTCGTAGGCCCCGCGGCTCAGGACAGCGCCCAGCCCCGCTCCGCCCTCGACTCCGCGGCCTTCGACCGTCTCGGCGGCCTGGAGGTGACCGCCACCGTGGAGCTGGGAAGCGCGCGCCTCTTGCTGCGGGAGGTTGCCGGGTTCGCCCCCGGCACCGCCGTGCGCCTGGACCGCCTCGTGGGAGAACCCGTCGATCTCACGGTAAACGGTCGGCTCTTCGGCCGCGGTGATGTGGTCGTCGTCGGCGATCACCTCGGCCTGCGCCTCACCGAGCTCGTCGGCGACCGCTCCCTCGGCGAGTCCTGAGAAGTACCCCCGGGCCTACACCCCGGCCTGCTCCCAAACCCCGAGCAGCGCCGCTGCCGTGGCGTCCATCGCCTCCGCCGGCGACATCGCCTTCAGCTTCTCGCTGAACGGCTCCGGCGTCACCGGACCCGTGTAACCAATCTCCTTCAGCCCCTTCAGGAACGTCGCCAGATCGATCACGCCGCTCTCCCCCGGCAGCCGCCGCTCATTGTCGATCTGCTCGTCCGGCCCCCGGCCCTCCACCCCGTCGTTGATGTGCACATCCACCACCAGCGCGTCGCACAGCTTCCGGATGTCCTCCAATGTGCCGTGCGACGTGTACCAGTGGAAGGCGTCGAAAAGCAGCCCCACGTTGCCCGTCCCGATCGCCTCGCACAGCTCCAGCATCCCCTCCTGCGTGTGGATGAACTCGTGCTCCCCCCGCTCCCGGAGCGTCTTCGGCCCCACGAACTCCAGCCCCAGCCGACAGTCCCACTCCGCCAGCACCTCCGCGCACTCCCGCAGCCGCCTCCGGTTCAGCTCGAAGTTCTCCTCAAATGCCCGCTCGTCGGAAAACGGCATGATGTACGTTGAGCAGCGGTCGGCCCCGATCTGCTTCGCTGCCTTCGCCATCTCCGCCAGCCCCGCCAGGCCCTTGCGATAGGTATCTTCGTCCTGCCGGAACTCCACCGGCAGCCCCCAGGCGGCCGGCACCAGCTTGTTGACCTCCAGCACCCGCCGCACTCCCTCCGGGTCCTTCACCGCCGCCCCCACGTCCGCGTCTATTCCCTTGAACCCCGCCTCCGCCGCCAGCTTCGCGCACTCCTCGAAAGAAAGATTCACCCCAATCGCGCCAGGACTCACCGCTGGATACATTATCACTCCTCCACAAGGACCCGTGTCGTGTCCCCGCGATGACTTCA
>CAZWRO010000317.1:0-2073 GCA_964635365.1 uncultured bacterium
CTCGCCTATCCCTTCGAGTTCGCCACGCCCAGACTGAGCCGGTGGAGCCCCGAGGCGCCCAACCTCTACGTGCTCGAAGCGACGCTCAGAGACGAGCAGGGCCGCCTGGTAGACCAGATCTACACCCAGTTCGGAGTTCGCACGCTGACCGTCGACCCCACCCGACCGGCCTTACTCCTCAATGGCTCCCCCCTGGTGCTGGCCGGTGTGGCGCGGGTAGAAGAAGACCCGCGCTTCGGAAGAGCGCTCACGTTCCGAGACGCGCTGCGGATCCGACTCGACCTCCAGGCCGCAAGACAGGCCAACGCCAACTTCCTCCGCATGGGGCACTTCGTCAATCACCCGATGACGGCCCTCCTCGCCGACCGACTCGGCCTGATCTGCTGGGAGGAAATCCCCGTCGCCTGGTTCGATGCGGCCCAGCTATCGCTCCAGTGGGAGAGACGGCAGATCGCACGCCAGATGTTCATCGAGATGATCTATCAGGACTACAACCGCCCCTCGATAGGCTTCTGGGGCACCTGCCATCGTTCCGCCTCGGGCCCGGCCAACGCTCACTACGTTCGCGACCTGGCCGATATCGCACGCTATTTGGATGGCACCCGGCTCATCGGACAGTCGGCGGCCCCGGAGCACCTCGTCGCGGTCCAGGGCGAGTGCGATGTTCTCGGATGCGCCTTCGACCTCATCACCACCCCCGGCGTGATACTCGAAGAGAGCGCCCTGGCCGCGCTGGACCGGCTGCACCGGTCGGCCCCGAACAAGCCCGTCATCATCACCGAGTTCGGCGCCGTGGCGGGGGTGGGGGCGACGGGCCAGCGCCAGCAGGCCTGGGTCGCGGAGGCGATGGTTCGCGCTTTCGCCGAGCGACCTTTCGTGGCCGGCTTTGCCTGGTGGACGCTCGCAGACTATCAGGGGCCGCAGGGCCTCTGGGAGTCCGGCCTCATCTCGGCTGACCGCCGCAACACCCGTCTCGCCCTCGGCGAGCTGCGACAGCAGTATCAGGCGCTTCACGCCGGCCCGACGTCAGGAGAAGGCAGGCGATAAACACCATGGCCGCTCCCCGCGTCTCGGTCATCCTCCCCTGCTGGAACGCCGCGCCCTACCTGCCTCGCGCCCTCGAAAGCCTGGCCGCCCAGACCTTCTCCGACTTCGAGATCATCGCCGTGGACGACGGCTCCACCGATCAAACCCCACAGATTCTCCGCGAATGGGCCTCGCGGGAGGCGCGCATTCGCCTGGTGGAGCAGAACCATGCCGGCGTCGTGACCGCCGCCAACGCCGCCGTGGACCAGGCGAGAGCCGACCTCATCGCCCGCTTCGACGCCGACGACATCATGCCCCCGCGACGTTTGGAATGGCAGACCGACTTGTTCGAGGCCGCGGCGAACCTGACCATCGCGGGAGGACTGGTCCGGTGTTTCCCGAGGGCCAAACTCGGCGACGGAATGAAGCGCTATGAGCAGTGGCTAAACTCCCTCCATACGCAGGAAGAGATCGTCCGCGATATGTTCGTCGAAAACGTCCTCGTCCACCCCACCATCATGGTCAGGGCCGAGGCCATGCGCCAGGTCGGCGCCTATCGCGACGAGGGCTGGCCCGAGGACTACGACCTGTTGCTGAGGCTCTACGGGGCCGGGGCGCAATTCGCCAAGGTGCCCCGCGTCGTCTTGTGGTGGCGCGACCAGCAACAGCGCCTGACGCGCACCCGCCCCGAGTACGCCTTCACCCAGTTCCGGCGCTGCAAGGTGCACTACTTGCGGGCCCTACACCTGAAGGACCGCGACAGAGTCGCCATCTGGGGCGCCGGCAAGGAAGGTCGGGCGCTGGGAAAACATGTCAAGCGAGTAGGACTCGAAATCACAAGGTTCATCGACATCGCTCCGACCAAGCTCGGCAAACGCTTGCTGGGCGCTCCCGTGGAGACCTCCGATGCGCTGCGGCGCGACGAATACCTGTTGGTGGCGGTCGGAGCGGCCGGCGCGCGGGACCTGATACGAGAGGAGCTGGCCGCCAGAGGCTGGAGCGAGCCCGACGATTATCGTACGATGGCCTGAGGGAACCCAACCCCCC
>CAZWRO010000318.1:0-2063 GCA_964635365.1 uncultured bacterium
CCCCGCGCGTGCTGTGTCTACGAGGCATTGCGAACGGATCTGCAGAACCAAGACGTGGGTCGGCGGCGGGCGCGAAACAGAACGGATGAGTGTGCTATGAGAAGGAAGGTAACTTGGGTCACGTTGGCGTTCCTTGTGGCGGTCATCGCCATCGCCTTTACGGCGCTTCCTGGAGCGTCGGCTACGTCAGGGGAAGAGACTCCGGCTGACCAGTCCGCGGCCGACGGCTCTGCCGAGGAGCAGGGGCAGGACACACACGACGCCGTCGCCGGCCCTGGCTTGGCGCCCCGGGTCATTCCGGCCGCGCCGAGCGTCTATGACTCCATGCCCACGGAATCGCTCACCACATGCGTCGCGACGGTCAACGGCGACCCCATTTCGGTGAGGCTGTTCGAGCGGCGGCTGGCCAGAAGTCGGTCTCTGGCCTTCGGTTACTTCGGGACAAGATACGGTGCGGTGGTCGACGCGGATTTCTGGACCACCCCTTATGAAGGCGAAGTGCCGGCCGAGTGGCTGAAGCAGCGCATGCTGGAGGAGTGCGTTCGCATCAAGATCGAGCTGGGCCTGGCGAAGGAAAGCGGGGTCATCGAGGACACCGGCTACGCCGCGTTACTGCAGGCTCTCGACCTGGAGAACCAAAGGCGCAGGGAAGCGCTCGCAGTCGGCGAGCCCATCTATGGTCCGCAGCAATACCGAGAGGACGAGTTCTTCTTGTATGTGATGAACAACCTGCGGATCGCGGTGGAGAAGCGCCTTGGACAGGGAAGGCTGCAGGCCTCGGAGGAGACGTTGAGGGCGCACTATGAGGCGATGAGGGACACGCTCTATGATCGCGGGGACAGAGTGAGAGTTTGGGGGCTACAGGTTCAGTACGGCGCGAGGGGGGGGTACAGCGAGGCGCTCACCCGCGATGAAGCCAGGGCCAGGATAGAAGGGGCGCAGGAGAGACTCGAACGGGGGGAGCCTTTCGAGGAGGTGGCGAGCGAATACAACGAGGATGGGGGTCTGAACGAGGAGGTGTTTGACTTCGAGAGCCGCTCAGGCGACAGGTCGCACCGCGCCGGGAGGAGGGCGGTGGCAATGGAGCTGGACGAGGGGGAGACGAGCGAGGTGTTCGAGGACATGAGCGCCTTCTTCATCCTGAAGTGCGTTGAACGCGAGGCGTTGGGGTACGCGCCGTATGAAGAGGTAGAGGGCAGCGTCAGGCGGCATTACCTGCACGAGACGTACGAAGGATTGATCGGCGATCTGGTGGAGGCGGCGAGGGTGGAGGTCGATCAGGCTGTGTTGGAGGGGATTCAGGTGAGGTGAGGGAGGGGCCGCCGCACGGTGGTCGGTGGCTCCCCATGGCTGCTCGGCGCGCGGAGGCCTGGCTGGGGGGTGGGGATTCGGAGGTCTCATCAGCACCCGGCTGGCGGAGAGAGTGGGATTCGAACCCACGAGACGGGGGTTAGCCGCCTACACGATTTCGAGTCGTGCGCCTTCGACCAACTCGGCCATCTCTCCACTGGGAGTATACGGGGCCGGGTTGGGCCTTGTCAATCTGGGGGCTGAGCGAGGGTTAGGGTGAGCAGGGAGATCTCGGGCGGGCAGCCGATCCGAACGGGCGGGAAGACCTCGCCGAGGCCGCGGTTGACGTAGAGCCAGCCCGCGTTGAGGCGATGCAGGCCGGCGGCGAGGCGCCGGCCGACGCGAGACGGCACGTAGAGTGGGCCGATCAAGGGCAGCACGATCTGGCCTCCGTGGGTGTGGCCGCAGAGTACGAGAGCGGGGCCGCGCGCCGGGAGCTTGTGGATGATATCGGGAGAGTGGCTGAGAAGAATGACCGACGCGCCTTCGGGAATACCCGCGAGGGCGGCGGGGAGATCGTCCCGGCCGGTGTAGGAGGCGTCGCCCACGCCGGCCAGATAGAGTCTGGCGGCATTGCGCTTCACCGCGGTGTGGTGGTTGACGAGGACGGTCGCGCCGCGGTCGGAAAGGACCTTTCGAACCTGCTCCTCCCCTATCCAGTTGTCGTGGTTGCCCAGCACCGCGACCAGTCCGTCGGCGGATGCTATGTCGGC
>CAZWRO010000319.1:0-2042 GCA_964635365.1 uncultured bacterium
GCCCATCCTGTCGGCCAGCGTGCCCCAACCCAGTCCGGCCACCAGCACGCACCCCTCCCGCTCGTCGATCAGCTCCGGCCGCAGCCGCTCCTCCGGCCCCTGGCCCATCACTCGCAGCCGCCCGCGCCGCTCCCCGCCCACTCCGAAGATCCCCTGCACCAGCGCCCCCCGCGCCTCGATCACCGCCCCCTCGCCGGCGATGATCTCCGCCACTCGCCCCGCAATGTGCGCCCGCACCTCGATCAGCTCCGCCCGTTCCCGCACCCTCACATGTCCCGAGGCCGCGCTCACCTCCTCGACCACCCCCGCGATCGGCGACCGCACCTCCGACTTGAACAGCCCCCACAGCCCCTTCGTCATCGCCAAGACCTCCCCCGAACTCACCGCCTCCCCCCGCGACTTAGTGAGGTAAGACTCCAACTCTTGCGGCTCCACGTGCAGCATCTGCGCCGCCCGAATTGTGTGCAGGTTCCCCGGCCGTTCCGCCCGCGCCACCACCGCCTCCGCCGACACCGTGTCGCCCGCCTCCACCAACACCTCGCCTTGCATCGGCAGACGCCGCTCCTGGCGGATCACCGCCTCCCGCGTCACTCGCAAACCTGGCGTGTAGGCCACCGGCATCGCTAATCCCCTCCGGGCATCGCGCCGGCCGCGCGCACCCACTCGTCCATCTTACTCAGCCGCTCCTCTTCCGCCTCCGGCAGCCGCAGCGGCCGCCCCCGCCCGTCGAAAATCACCCCCGCCGCGCCGCCCTCCACCTCACCCGACCACGCCCGCCCCTTACCTGCTCCCACATCAATCCCTCGGCGCGGCGTGAGCTTCGCCCCCGCCTTCCGCCCCGTCTCCAGCGCCATCCGCCTCAGCTCCCCCCAACGCAGCTCGCCCCGCTCCTCGCCGACCTCCCACTCCAGCGCCGTCTCTCCCTCCCTACCGTTTCCCACCGGGGCCACCACCGTCCCCAGCGCCACCAGGCAATCCCGCCGGAACACCTCCATCGCCGCCTCCGGCAGCGTCGAAGCCAGCACCCCCAACTGCGGCATCATGAAGATCGAATCCACCGCCAGCCGCGTCACCCCCTGCGGCTCGAACGCGTCGATCAGCATCAGCGCCGCCTGCTCCCTCCGCGGTGCATGCGACAGAATCCCCCCGCTCCCGATGATCAGCCCCAACGACATCATGTCCACCAACGTCGCCCCCGCCCCCGCCTGCGTAAACAGATCCGCCATCTCCCGCGCCTGCTGCACCCCCTTCAGACCCGAGGCCAGCGCCCCGTGATGCGCCAGCGCCAGCCGCAGTGCCTCCCGCGCCACCGCCTGCTCCAGCAGCAGATCCTCCACCGACTGCGGAATCGTCGTCGGCCGGATCATCTTGTTGCGCAGCCGGTTCCGCAGATCGTCCTCCCCGATGGCCACCGGCATCCACCGCCGAATCCCCTCCGCCCCGGCCTCCGCCAACACATTGCACACGCTATAGCTAAGCCCCAGGTTGGCCGACACCGTTCGGTTGAACTGCTCCCCGAACACCGAGAACACATCCGTAGTGGCCCCCCCGATGTCCACCGCCAGCACCTCCACCCCCTCCTCCCGCGCCGCCAGCTGCACCATCTCTCCGACCGCCCGCGGCGTAGACATCACCGGCGCGCTCGTCCACCCCAGCAGCTTGTCATACCCCGGCGCCTGCGCCATCACGTGTTCCAGGAACAGCTTGTGAATCGACTCCCGCGAGGGCCCCAGGTTCTCCTGCTCCAAGTGCGGCCGCAGGTTATCCACCCACACCAAGTCCACCCGGTCCCCCAGTACCTCCGCCGCCCCCTCCCGCGCGGCGCTGTTCCCCGCGTAGATCACCGGCAGCCTGAACCCCCGCCCCAGCCGCGGCCGCGGATCCGCCGCCAGCAGCAGCTCCGCCGTGTCCAGCAGATGCTGCACCGTCCCCCCCTCCGTCCCCCCCGACACCAGAATCATGTCCGGCCGTATCGACCGAATCCGCGCGATCCGCTCGTGATCCGCCCGCCCATCGTCCACCGCGATCACGTCGATCACGAT
>CAZWRO010000320.1:0-2037 GCA_964635365.1 uncultured bacterium
GCGATGGGCCATCGAAGTCCGATCATGACGGCCCGCTACTCCGAGTTCGCCGACGCGGAGCGAAGGTGGGCCTTCGCCAGAGCTGACATAACGAAGGGTGTCAGCCTCCCCGTAGTTCGATAAGAGACCTCAGGAGCAGTCCTTCGCGCCATCAACGGCGGCCCGCCCTTTCATCCCAAGTGCGTGCACGCGCTGATGCCGTTCGTCGAACGGTTGGCGACCGCAGAGGAAGAGAGGGCGGGGATCATCTCGTTGGATCTGCTGAATCGGACGCCAGCGTGGTTGCAGCGGAGGTATCGAGCGAAGGACATCGGTTGAATCACAACCGGTGGTACGCTTGGCATGAGCCGAGGCGAAGAGGCACTCCCCTGAGAGACACCGAATCATGCGTGGAACGTCAGAATGGTTGCGACTACCCTGGCGGAAAAGGAGAGCCTTGGTGTGAGCGTTGATCGTGAAGATCCTACCATCCGGGAACTCATAGAGCTGGGGGAAAGGTACGATGAGATACGCGCCGTGATCCTGACGAGCTCCCGCACCAGTGCGACTTGCGACATCCTCTCGGACTACGATGCGGAGCTGTACGTCACGGACGTCGCGCGCTTCGCCGAGCACGATGAGTGGTTCGAGGCATTCGGGCCGGTGTTGGTGATGCTCCGGCTGGATGGCGAGGCGGATGACGACCCGCGGCGCTTTCGCGGCGTGCACTATCAGGACGGTACCAGGATCGACTTCCAGGTCGTGCCTGTGGAAGCACTCGAGAAGATCTGCGAGGCGCCGGCGCTCCCAGAGGGATTCGACATCGGCTATGAGGTGTTGCTGGATAAGGACGGTATCACCGCGTCGCTCCGGCCGCCGACCTTCCGGGCGTTCATCCCGGCGGCGCCAAGTGAGGCCGAGTACGCCTCCGTCGTGAACGGATTCTGGTGGAACTCGACTTACGCCCCGAAGTCCCTGTGGCGGGGCGAAGTGCTGGCGTCTGCTTCCTGGCTCGACGGGATCAGGCAGGACTTCTTGCGGACGATGCTAGAGTGGTCAGTCGAGATAGAGCGGAACTGGTCGTGGAAGACAGGCATCCGCGGGAAGGGGCTCGACAAGGTGCTCGATGCGGAGACGCATCGGGAACTCGTCGCCGCTTGTGGAGGAGGGCGGATCGAGGAAGTCTGGGAGGCGCTGTTCGCGACCATCTCATTGTTCCGAAAGACGGCCGTCGGGGTGGCGGAGAGTCTGGAATATGAGTACCCCTACGATCTCGACGCCAGAGTCACCGCCTACCATCGGACGATCTCGAAGCTGGGCCCTGGACTGACCTGTCGGGAGGAACTGGCCAGGCTGCTGAACGAAAGCTATGGGAGCTTGGAGCCGTAGAGCAGCCCTGGCCGATAGGGCTGCGGCGGATGTGCAGGAGGGAGTCCCGGGGCGGATGGCGACTGCGGCGGTACCTGCGGCTGGCAAAGGACGAGGCCAAGCGGAGGTGGGCCTTCGCCAGGGCTGACATCACCAAGGGAGTGAGCCTGCCAAGCTCCCCCACGGCAACCATATCGCGCTGGCTGCGTAGTGCTTGACGCCGCCCGCCCGACAGCAAAGCGCAGGGAGGGCGAGAGATCGGCTTCTTCCCAACACGCGTTCTCTCCCTGGTATTCAGGTATGCCATATCACCAGGCAAAGGCGAAGCTGTAGACCGGTGCACCGCTGCATGCTATGCTGCGGGCCGACAGAGAGGAGGGGAAATGGGCAGTGCTACCGAGCATGGCTCAGCTCAGCAGGCAGGCGCGCAGCCGTATTCCTACGACGTTCGGCGCTGGTACTTGGATGCGGCCGCGATACTGGGCGTAACGGCCGCGGTCATGTACGGCCTCGGATGGGAATAATGGACGGCGTTCTATCGCGAGTTCGGCATCCACACGACGCTAGTAGACCTGGGCCCCGAGAAGGTGGTCGCCACCACTTGGCCTGTAGTGCTTCTCGTAGATACTGTGTTCGTTGTCAAGCCTTGCCGGCCTCGTAGTTGGGATCGAATGGCTGCTGGGTTTTGAG
>CAZWRO010000321.1:0-2036 GCA_964635365.1 uncultured bacterium
CCGAGTAGGGAGGCTTGAAGTGTGGGAACACCTTGGTCGTAGCCCCCTCCGCCAGCATCTCGCCCGGCGTCGAGCCGTCCCCGCTTATGTACACCGTCTCCTGGCACTTATGCTCCAGCCGCCCCCGCGACCCGTTGAACGACACGATGTGCCCCTCCCACGGCATGAACGCGTTCAGCGAATAGCTCATCCGCACCCCGTTCTCATAGCTCACCACCGCCTGCATCGAGTCCTCGATGTCGATCAGCTCGCTGAACACGCACCGGTCCCGGAAGTACCCGTCGTGCTGCTCCTGATCCAGATACAGCTCCCGCAGATGCTGGTTGCCGCGGAGGTCCAGATGGAACGGACACCGCTTCGCCTCCGCGCAGTCCAGACATCGCTCCGACCGATCAGTGAGCCCGTAGCGATCCGCCGTCTTCGGAGTATAGAACCTCCGCTGCCCCTTCGCGAACACCGACGTCGGCACCGACGACACCCACCAGTTCACCGCGTCGAAATGATGCGTCGCCTTATGCACCAGCAGCCCGCCCGAGTTCTCCTTGTTCCGGTGCCACCGCCGGAAGTAGTCCGCCCCGTGCCGCGTGTCCAGCAGCCAGTTGAAGTCAACCGAAAGCACCTCCCCGATCACCCCCGACATCAGCAGGTCCTTCACCTGCGTCCGCGGCGGCGAGTACCGGTAGTTGAACGTCACCCGGCACTTCCGGCCCGTCTTCCTCCTCGCGTCGACTATCCGCTGGCACTTCCGCTCATCCGTGGTCAGCGGCTTCTCCGTTATCACATCACACCCCAGCTCCATCGCCCGGCAGATATACTCGTCGTGGGTCGAGTCCTTGCTGGTCACGATCACGCACTCCGGCTTCCGCTCCGCGATCATCTTCTCGAAGTCGCTTGCTAGGTACCCCGGCGCCTCCGCACCCTTCTCCCGCGCCCACTCCACCCGCTGCTCCAGCCGCCCCTCATTCGCGTCGCAGAACCCCACCATCTCGCAGCTCTCCGCATACTCCTCCACCACCGCCTCGCTGTACATCCACCCGCGGCTCCCCAACCCAACCTGCGCAAACCGTCGCTTGCTAGCCATTGCTCGTTCCCTCCACCTCGTCCGAAGTCCACGTCCCCGCGTCTTTCGGCGCGCGCCGTCGGTCACCCTCTGGCGGCTCCCGCCGGCCACCCTCTGGCGGCCCCCACCGGCCGGTCGCTCCTCAACCATTCACATCAACCCTCCAAGTTTGGTATAATAGTACCGGTACTGACTCACCTGGAGGCCACCATGCGGAGTTCTGTCCTCGGCCGTGTCGTCCGCGTCCCCCTGCTGCTCACCCTGCTGCTCGCCCTTCCCCTACTCCTCGCGACACGGCCCGTCCACGCCGATCTCGCCAGCGTCTGGGCCGTGGACGACGGAGAGAAAATCTTCCGCGACGACCTCACCAATCCCCTTGAGGCCGGGGGCGCGGACAACTCCGTCTGGGACGGCACCACTGTCAGTCTCTTCGCCGGCCGCAACGAGATCGTCGCCTTCCAGCTCGTTCTCGAAGCTGACGGCGCCGGCGCGAATTCGGTCAACGTCACCGTTTCCGACCTCATCAACGGCGCCGCCACCATCCCCGGCAGCCATCCCCTCCCCACCCCCAACAGCTACCTAGGCGTCGGTGTCGAGCTCTTTACCGAGCACTACCTCGACGTTTCCGTTCCCTCCTACAACGACCCCGCCTGGGGCGGCTTCTACACCACCGCCGCGGCCAACCCCATGATCACAGGTTGGATACCGGACGCGTTGATTCCCTTCTCCGCCGCCGGCCTGGGCGGCGCGCCGTTCAACATCGCGGCGAACACCAACCAGGGCGTCTGGGTGGATGTCTACGTGGACAAAGACGTCCCGGCCGGCACCTACACGGGCACGCTGGAGGTGACCGTGGGCGTCTCGACCGAGGCCTCCATTCCCATCGAGCTGGAGGTGCTCGACTTCGCCCTACCTGACGAAAACCACTACGGCTCCATGGTCTTCATCAGCCGGGAGAACGTCGCCGCCCGCCACA
>CAZWRO010000322.1:0-2003 GCA_964635365.1 uncultured bacterium
TCCCCGCGGGGGTGTAGCTCGGCTCTGGCTGGTCGCGGCCTTTCCTCGCATCCACTATCAGATAATCTCTCACCTTCTGTGTGTGAATATCGGCAAAGCCGACGGCAGGGAGGAGCTGCCCCCATTCTTCCCGCGAAATCGCCAGGAAGCAGTGGAAACCATGAGCGAAGAACCCCTCCAGGCCCACCAGGAAGTCCAGACACAGAAACCTGCCTCCGGGCTTGAGCAGCCGGTGGATCGCCCGTAGGCACTCGCGCTGATTCTTCATGCAGTGAACGGCCTGGCTGGCGACCACAAAGTCGAACCCGCCCGGCGGGCGACCAAGTCGGGTGACTTCGGCCTTGCGAAACTCCAGCCTTCCATTGTCAGGGCCCACGCCCTGCCGTGCCTTCTCGATGCTATCCTCGGAATACCCGAAAGCGCCGGAGTCTATTCCCAGCACGCGGAAGCCCCGCTTGGCCAGCCGGTGGGCGAGAAATCCCTCGCCCGTACCCACGTCGAGCACCTTGCTGCCCCTGGGCGCCTCCTTCAGCCGCGCGATCAGCTTCGACGCCGCTCGCTGCTTGGAGTCAGAGCCCCCGCGGAACCTTTCCTTCATCTCCCGGTGAGCGCGCCGGCCTGCCTGGGTGATACCCCAGCTCGCGACACGCGGCCTCAGCCTCACCCATCCGCGGTCCGCCAGGCTATAGATCGCTCCCTCCATCTCTCTGCTATTCACCCGCAGTGCTCCGTTGCTGCGATAGGACCGATTCTCCGCGCTGCGAGCCTCGATCTCTGCCACCAGCTCCGACATCGTCCGCCCCTTTGCCGCTAGGAGCATCAGGACGTAATAGCTCAGAAACTCACGAATGCTTGGTCCGCATCGATCCCTGGTCATCATTCACCTCTCCAGGGCGGCCCGCGCCCGCCAACTCACTCATCCGCACTGCGCCAGTGGGGCATACCCGCATGCAGGCGCCACACCCGCGGCACAGTGATTCCTCCACGACCGCTTTCCCCTCCGAGCTCATAGAGATCGCGCCCGCGGGGCAGGCCGACGCACACTGCCCGCATCCGATGCAGAGATCGGTTCGAACCACGGCCGTCGGCGGAGCCGATACCGGGCCCGGTGGCGAGTTCCAACTCCACCACCAACGGTGCGAATCCGAAGGAGCCCCGGGCTCGCCCCCTCCTCTCCATTGCAGCCCGCGGCTATGCCTCCGCCTTCGCATCGCTCACCTCCGACACTGCGCCCCAGGCCTCCAAGGCCTCGAGCATGTAGGCACTCTGTGTATAGGCCAGGCCGCCTCCCATGCCGATAGCTACCAACACTGTCTCCAGTATCTCATCTCTCGTCGCGCCGATTCCTTCATGCAGCAGTCTCCCTGTCCGCGGTCAAACCGAGGATATCTCTCGCCTGATGGATCAGGCCTGCCACCCGGTCGTCGGCCAGCTTGTAGCAGGTCATACCGCCCCTGCGCTCGGGGATGATCAACCCACAGTCTCGCAGCTTGGCGAGGTGCTGGGAGATGTTGGGCTGACTCTGTTCCAACTCGCGTTTCAGGTCAGAGACGCAGAATTCCCTCTCCGAGATCCTCTGGAGAATCTGCAGACGCGTTGGATGCCCCATCGCCTTCAGGAGGTGAGCCAGACGCATCTCGTCTTCATGCTGTGTCCGCATGGTCAGACCCCGATGCTAAAGGATATGCGCATAACCTCATATACCATCACACACCATTTCTCTTCTGTCAAGACCTATTCCTGGTCATCCTCTTCCGCCGCCGCCCCCGCTTTCCAGATGTGCGATGCCACAGCGTTGACGGCGACCGGGCTGCGGTGATCTATGCAAACAAACCCTTCCTGCTCCCAGTCCGACGAGGTCGCCTCGCAGGCCGCGACGCTTTCTCCCGTTGGACCCCTCTTCCATGGAACCCGCGGGGCGGCCCGAACGACCCATCTAGTGGAGATGAGCAAGACCCGCGACCAGCTTTACGAAGAGCTGCTGGTGCTCAAGTCCCAGCAGG
>CAZWRO010000323.1:0-2002 GCA_964635365.1 uncultured bacterium
GACGGAGATCGTGAGCGCGGCCGAGGCTACGGCCTGAGTGAGTGCAAATGGAAGCTGAGGGAAAGACAGCAGACGGTAGTGTGGTGCAGGTTGTCGGGCCGGTGGTGGATGTGAGATTTCCGGCGGAGGCGCTGCCGAAGATGCGCGACGCGGTGGAGATGGAGGTGGCGCACGGGGGGGAGAGCCGGAGGCTGGTGCTGGAGGTGGCGCAGCACTTGGGGAATGAGACGGTGCGGTGCGTGGCGATGTCCCCGACGGAGGGGTTGGTGCGCGGGATGGCGGTGCGGAACACGGGGAGGCCGATCACGGTGCCGGTGGGCCGCGGGGTGCTGGGGAGGATGTTCAATGTGTTGGGGGAGGCGATCGATGGGCTGGGGTCCGTGGAGGCGGCGGATGAGTTCGCCATCCACCGGCCGGCGCCGAGCTTCGACGAGCAGGAGGTAAGGACCGAGATCTTCGAGACCGGGTTCAAGGTGGTCGATCTGCTGGCTCCTTATTCGCGAGGCGGGAAGGTGGGGTTGTTCGGCGGCGCGGGGGTGGGGAAGACGGTGCTGCTGACGGAGCTGATCCACAACATGGCGACGCAGCACGGCGGGACTTCGGTGTTCGCGGGAGTGGGGGAGCGGACCCGGGAGGGGAATGACCTCTGGCTGACGATGAAGGAGTCGGGGGTGATCGAGCGGGCGACGCTGGTGTTCGGGCAGATGAATGAGCCGCCCGGGGCGCGGCTGCGGGTGGGGCTTACGGCGCTGACGCTGGCGGAGTACTTCCGGGATGTCGAGGGACAGGACGTGTTGCTGTTCATCGACAACATCTTCCGGTTCGTGCAGGCGGGGTCGGAGGTGTCGGCGCTGCTGGGGCGGATGCCGTCGGCGGTGGGGTATCAGCCGACGCTGGCGAGCGAGATGGCGCAGCTTCAGGAGCGGATTACGTCTACGAAGCGGGGGTCGATCACGTCGCTGCAGGCGATCTATGTGCCGGCCGACGACATTACGGACCCGGCGCCGGCGGCGGCGATGGCGCACTTGGATGCGACGACGGTGCTGGACCGGCGGATCGTGGAGCGGGGGATTTACCCGGCGGTGGATCCGCTGCGGTCTAACTCCCGCATTCTGGATCCGGAGGTGGTGGGGGAGGAGCACTACCAGGTGGCGCGCAGGGTGCAGGAGGTGCTGCAGCGGTATACGGATTTGCAGGATATCATCGCCATCCTGGGGATCGAGGAGCTTTCGGACGAGGATCGATTGGCCGTGGAGCGGGCGCGGCGGATAGAGCGGTTCCTGTCGCAGCCGTTCTTCGTGGCGGAGACGTTCACGGGGCAGCCGGGAAGGTACGTGCCGCTACGGGATACGGTGCGGGGGTTTAAGGAGATCGTGGAGGGGAAGCACGACGATCTGCCGGAGCAGGCGTTCTACATGGTGGGCGGGATAGACGAAGCGGTGCAGAAGGCCGAGCGGCTGGCGAAAGAGTAGCCGGATGCCACCGCTCTACACATTGACTGTCGTGGGACCGGACCACCGAGTGTATGAGGGGAAGGTGGCGGGGCTGGTGGCGCCGGGGTCGGAGGGATACTTCGGGGTGTTGGCGCGGCACGCGCCAATGGTGGCGGAACTGACGGCCGGGGAGCTAGCGGTGGTGGACCAAGAGGGGGAGCGCAAATGGTTCGCGGTGTCGGGGGGATTCCTGGAGGTGGGGCGGCAAGAGGTGATGGTCTTGGTGGACGCGGCGGAGGGGACGGGGGAGATCGATGTGGAGCGGGCGCGCTCGGCGCAGGAGCGCGCCGAGAGACGGCTGCATGCGCACGATCGAGAGATCGATTTGGCCCGCGCGGGGGCCTCATTGAAGCGAGCGTTGAACCGATTGAAGGTGGCGCAGAAACATTCGCGGACGACTTAGCGGCAACGGATAGAGCACTAGCGCGCATTTCATGACCCTAGATCGGCTGGCCGGCCCATAGGCCGGCCTGAAATGCGCCTGACAAAGCCGGCCGCCCTTGCTGTGC
>CAZWRO010000324.1:0-1987 GCA_964635365.1 uncultured bacterium
TACCAGCGCTCCCTCGCCCTCCCGGAGCCCCAACTCATCGCCTACCGCGACATCGGGACCTGGCTCCAGCGCCACACCGCGCCCGACGCCACCGTCGCCGCCTGGGAGATCGGCGCCATCGGCTACTACTCCGACCGGCCTCTCCTCGACTACCTCGGTCTCATCACCCCCGAGGCCCGCCCCGCCGTCGCCCGGAACGACTACAAATGGTGGCTGCACGCCCGCCCGCCCGAGTACGTCGTCGTTCGCCACCCGCCGGGCGGGTTCGAGCGCGCCGCCCTCGACGATCCACTCTTCCCGCAGCTCTACCGGCCCGTGGCCGCCTTCGAGTGGCCCCAGTGGCCGCCGATGACCATTTACGAGCGCGTCGACGTTCAGTAGCGCCCCCCCTCGTGCCGACGCAGTCTGCACCCGGCTTGGGGCCATACCGCGCCAGGACGCGGCCTCCGGGGGCGGAACCTCACAGGAGAACGACACCGCGGCGGTCAGCTCGACCCCGCAAGAGGAGCAGATGCCGATGCCCGATGAGCAGCTACTGGCTATCGCTCGCGAGATGGCCTCCGCCGGCCGGCCCTTCGTGCTCGCTACGGTGGACCAGGCCGACGTGCCACAAGTCCGATGGATGGGGGGATGCGCGCTGGAAGAGCCCCTGACCTTCTGGATGGCGGCCGGCGCCACTTCCCCCAAGATGGATCAGATCCGCGGCAACCCGGCCGCCCAGGTGATGTTCAGCGACGAGTCCTTCGCTCGCGTCTGCACCATCACCGGCGTCTGCGAGGTCGTGGACGACATGGAGCCCAAGCGCCGCCTCTGGGAGGCCATGTCAGCCCTCGCCCACCACCTCTCCGGCCCCGACGACCCCAAGTTCGGCCTCCTCAAGTTCGTCGCCCGCCGGGTGGAGGTGCTCGATATGAAGCAGGGCATGGAGCCTAAGTCGACTGATCTGTAGCGCCGTCCCGCGCGACCGGCCTGCCGCTCAAGCGCGGCCTTCCGCTCCGGCCTCCACCCCATACATCTCATCCGGCCCGAGCAGCTCCGGGTAGTCGCCGCGGAGGAATTCCCGCGCGCGGTAGCAGAGATGACAGGCGTCCGCATAGCCGCGCGCCATCTCGAACCCGCGCTCCGCGGCGAACCGCCCCAGTGCGTACGGGCCGCCCTCCAGCAGTCGCCGCACGATGGGATGCTCGTCGGGATCGTAGGCCGCCCACGCCTCCGCCGGCCCGCCCGCGCCCACGCACAACCCCTGACACAAATGCAGCCGGCCGTAGCAGTCCACGTGTATGCGCGACGGCGCCCCCAGCTTCTCGTGAGGGCAACAGGTGAACTCCGCCGCCGGGCGCTTCGGCCTCCCCGCCGCCAGCAACTCCGCCGCGCGGCCCCGGTACATCACCCCCTCCGGAGACATCTCCATCCGGCTCGCCGACAGGCCGGCCGCCTCGCACACTTCCAGCAGCGTGTCCACCCGCTCCACCGGAATTCGCTTCTGATGCCACTCGTCCGTGCTCACCCCCAGGCTGGTGAGCCCCGCCCCCATCAGCTCCGACACGCACTTCTCCGCCTGCTCGCGCGAGATCACCCAGAACGCGTTCGTCAGCGCCGACGCCTCCAGCCCGCGCCGCGTGGCCTCGCGCAGAAAATACAGCAGCACGTCATACCGGGTGAAGGACTCGCCACCCTCCGCGCAGACCCCGGTGACCGTGCCCAGTGAGACCACCTCGTCGAGAAAACAGTCTATCTGGGAAAGCGACATGCTCGCCTGCCGCCGCGGCGACCCCCACACGAAGCAGTGGTCACACTCACCGGGGCAGCCATAGCTCAACAGGAAGTGAACGCCTTTGAGTGAGGGGATCATGCCCCTCTACTTCCCTCGCGCCCGGCCCCGATCCTCCGTCACTCGCACATCGGTTCGAGGCGCCTCACCCACGGCCGGACCTCGCGCTACCCCTTTTCGCGCGGCGGGAAGGGAAAAGTGCTACATGGAGAAGGG
>CAZWRO010000325.1:0-1971 GCA_964635365.1 uncultured bacterium
ACCTCCCATCGTCTTCGCGCGGCCGGAGCATAGAGCGGGAGGAGACTGATGTCAGAGTGGAATCCTGCGAGGAGCGCTTCTCAACAAGCCGGCACCAGGTCTGCGACTGCGGCTTGCGCGCTCGCCCAGGAAGTCGCTGACCGGCGCAGAAGAGCCATTTCAGAGACGCATAAAAGCATACGCGTCCGTACTGGAGGCAATACCGTGGAGATCGGCCAACTGGCTCAAATGCCCATCATCGACTGTCACACGCATTTCGGAGGCGAGGACCTGAATGCCATCGACGACATGCTAGAGAGACAAGCCGCGGGAGGTCTGGATCAAATGTCGATTCTGATCAGCAGCTTCCCCGGCCGCGTGAATGCCAACCCGGAGGGTCTGTACGCGAAGGCCCGGCACCCTAAGAAGATCTATCTCTTCGCCGGACTGGACTACTCGGCCGTCGCCAAGGACGTCGATCACCGATGGACGTTCTCGCTGGCGCAGCAGGTCGATCGCCTGGCGGCCTTGGGGTGTGACGGAATAAAGATGCTTAACGGAAAGCCTAACTATCGAAAGGCCTCCGGACTGGCCCTGGATTGCGTGGTCTACGACGACTACTTCGCCCGACTGGAGGAGAGACAGTGTCCCGTTCTCTGGCACGTGAACGACCCGGAAGAGTTCTGGAACCCGGAAGACGCGCCGGAATGGGCGAAGGGGCCGGGGTGGCTGTACGATGACACCTCTCCGTCGAGCGAGTCGATCTACGCGGAGTGCGGCCGCGTCTTGGAGAAGCACCCGAAGCTGAAGGTGATCTTCGCCCACTTCTATTTCCTATCGGACGATCTGCCGCGCGCCGCGGCACTGCTGGATCGCTATCCGAACGTCCACTTCGATCTGGCGCCGGGCATCGAGATGCTCCACAACTTCACTAAGCGGCCGGAAGAGGCGCGGGAGTTCTTCGTGAAGTACCAGGACCGGATCCTGTTCGGGACGGACTTCGCCCCCGGCGGATTGGCCTCGCGCATATGGGTGGTGCGGAACTTCCTGGAGACAGATGAGGAGTTCCATGTGCCAACTGACGACCGGCTGTTCTGGCCCGATCATCGCACGATGATTCGCGGCCTGGCTCTGCCGAAGGAGGTGCTGGAAAAGATCTACGCGGCGAACTTCCGCCGAATCGTTTCGGCGAAGCCGCGGGTGCTGGAGCCCGGGCTGGTGGTCGAGGAGCTGGGACGCTTGGCGGTGCTTCTGGACGCACTGGGAAAGAAGCCCAACTCGGCGAGGCGAGTGGCGTACCACTTGCGGGATGAGGGCGTCGCCGAGGGCGACTGGAGCACGCCCTACCTGGGGAGCGCGCTCTAAGGATCAAGCAGGGCGGCAGGCTCGCTCCGACGCGACGCTCTCGTGGGGAAGCGGGACTTCTCGGGAGCGGACCGGGCCGCGCGGAGGGATACCCGACATGCGGGGGGAGGTTGTCCTCTGTTTAGTAGGAGTTCCGGCCCCGGGAACCGTGCTGAGTAGGTGCTTGCTTTGTACCTGAGCACCGGAGCCGGAACTCCTATGCGCCACCGACTGACCGTACTTCCCTCGCACCGGCCTAGCTATCTTGTTTTGTTTCTCGCCCCCCAAGGCTGCCCCACCTTGGGCCTCAATTTATCACGAGCGCCGACGGTGTACGGCTGAGTCGTTACATGTCATGCCGCTACGCCACCGCGGAGCCGAGCCAGTCTGGCAAAGCCTGGACCTTTTCCGCGTACAGCCTAGCAGGTCCGGCTATTATTGGCATTGCACCTGTCACTCATTGCAGTGTATAATCCGATCATGGCTGAGAGGGACGAATCAGATCATCCTGTGCCGAACGCCTCGTATTGGATGGGCAAGCTTGGCTTCGTGCTGTCGGAAGCTCGTCCGTTCAGGCTGAGCTACGGGACACATCCAGAGCCCACTCCCCTGCGGGTGAGCATTCATGACGGCATGGAGATCGGCATA
>CAZWRO010000326.1:0-1948 GCA_964635365.1 uncultured bacterium
GTGCTAGACCGCCAGCACGGATCGCCGCCTGGTTCCGCTTGATGGCCGCCCCTGCCTTAGCGAAGCTCGCCGCCATCCCGGCCCCGGTCTTCGCCGCCGCGGCGTTGACCTTGCCGAGCTCCCCGATAACCTGGGTCGAGTTCGTGGCTACGCGGCCTATTAGACTAAACAGCTCAACGGCCATGCCGCTTCCTCCTCGCTGCCCTCGCGCGTTGTCGCGCCTCGCGTGCTGCCATCTGCTTGCCTCTGCCCAACACCTTCCGCGGATGCTTCCTGTAGTAGGCTAGCACTCGCTCTGCGTTAGCCATCGCATCTTCTTTACTCACCAGCGTCGCCGTAGGCAGCTCCTTCCCGAAGCCCAGGCCGAGGGACTTGAGGTAGTCGCCATACCGCCCGGCATTCTTCCCTCCAGCCATTACGGCCGCGAACTGCCAGCCTATGAACGCGCCTTGGCGTAGCCGCCGCGTCGCCTCCTCTTCCTCGGCCTCGCGGATAGAATCCAGAATCTCAAACCATCTCGCCAACCGCACCCGGCGCGGATCAAGCAGCACATCATCCGTCCAGCCGTACCGCTTCTGAATCAGGTCAACGACGCGTCGGAGGGGGACGCGCTCGGCTTCGCTTCTGGCTCCGTCTCCGCTTCTGCTTTTGTCTCTGGCTCTTGACCGACATTCGTCAAGCGCCCACCGGGTAAAAAAGCCGTTACATCGACGCTGGACACGAGTGCTACCATGAGCTCGCCAACGGTAGAAAGCGGGAAGAGCTTCGAGTCCTGGAGTTCGGCCACCTCAATGTTGAGCAGTTGCGAGAGCAACAGGAACACCTCTGGCTCGCAATACCCGGCCGCCGCCAGCAGGAACTTCCCGATGCCCTCCAGGTTCGGTTCGGGCTGCCCGGCCTCACTCAGGATCGCCTTGCCTTCTGCATCGGTCACGAAAAGATCCGAGGCCGTGACCTTACCCCGCTCCCCGGCGATCATCACGATACGCGCCAGCGGAGCCATAGACTTGACGCCCAGGGGATGGAGGAGAAACTCCTCCCCCCCGATCGGAACGCGTCGCTCCTCTGCCACAAGCGCCTGTCCGTCACCAGTTGCGGTCATGTGTCTCACCTTTCCGCGTAATGGTCCGTGGGGTACGGGCGTGGCCGACTGCAGCGCGGATCTGCGAGGCCGCGCCCGCACCCACTAACTCTCAACTATGAACCCGTGATGTCGGCCGGTATCCACACTTCCCAGGGCTCCCCGTAGGGATCCGTAAGGGCGGCGTGGCCCGTCCACTTCGCCTTGACGACCGCCTCATCACCTGCGGCCATCGGAACCGCGAATGGCGACTCGGGCAGCGCGTCGGTGATGATCGCCACGAATGGCAGATCGTTGCCATGCACGGTCCCGACGAGGGCGATGTTGTCGATATAATCGCCGGTCTCGACAGGTCCGCCGGTGATCACCGTGTAGTCGGGGTCAGTCTCGTCAACATCGGCCCCCGCGATCAGGCGCTCAATGTTGTTGGGGAAGATCTCCAGCGCGTTGGTCTCGATGGTGGCGACAACTCGGCGCCGACGCCTCATGTCCTTGGTCGGCCCGATTGCCCCATCGACCTCGATCTCCCGGATCTCTCGCTCGACGGTGAACGTGGACCCGCCGCGGGTCGCCCCGATGCAGATTCCGGGGTTGTCGGCATCGGTGAAGTTTACATACACCGCGCCACTGTCGATGAGTATTCTCGTCGGCGTGTCGGCAGAGAGGCCGGTTAGTCCCATATCGCTCGGCGGTTCTACAGCCATCTTGAACTCCTTCGCGGCGCTCTCGCCGCTATGATCTCGGCCTCGCGGCCGGAACGACCATGTAGGCCCGGCCAAAGAGAAAGCCGACCCCTGCCTGATATCAGGAATCGGCTCTGCTTCTCTCGGCTCTCCGGTGATCAAGCCGGAGTGGCCGGACTCTTAT
>CAZWRO010000327.1:0-1941 GCA_964635365.1 uncultured bacterium
TGGGGAGGGGGTCGTGGAAGTCGGATAGCAGCCGGGTGCGGCCGTCGAGGGAGATGGAGAGGGCGGCGCCGTCCCAGCCGGAGACGCCGGCGACGATGACTTCGAAGCGGCCGGCGATAGGGTAGTTGACCTGGAAGGTGACGGGATTGTGCCAACTTGGGTGGTCGGTGAGGCCGTGCTGGACGCGGCTGAGGAGTTCCGAGTTGGTGACGGTTCCATCGTTGCCGACGTGACAGGTGTGGGGCCGGTTGTAGGGGTTGTCTTCCTCCCAGCTCTCGTGCTGGGGGTCGATGGTTAGGGAGGCGGGAGCGCCGGGAGGATGGCCGGGCGCGTTGGTTAGGGAGGCGATGTTGGCGGGTTGGTAGTTCTCGGCGATCCAGTCGACGTCGGCGGCGAAGGCGGCGAGGGGGGCGTAGTGGTGGTAGAGGTCGTTGGGGTCCACGTAGTTCTCCCACCACCAGACCATGGCGGTTCCGGCGGCACCGGAGAGCATGGAGGCCCAGATTCCGTTGTGAATGTGGATGCCCTCGGGATCGGCGGCGTTCTCGTCGGGCAGCCAGTGGACGCCGAACTCGCCGATGAAGTGGGGCCTGTCATACTGCTGCGCCTTTTGGCGGGTCCAGAAGTCGGCCATTTCCGCGATATCGTGGGCGCCGTAGCTGTGTGACTGGACGAAGTCGATCTGAGGGAGGGAGTCGATGGCGGGGTCGCCGCTGGAATCGGCAAAGCTGGTGGTTAGTAGGTGGGACCAGGGGTCGATGGACCGCAGGTGGCGGGCCATCTCTTCGTGCCAGGTGGCGACGGCGGGGGAGCTGTAGTTGGTGGTGAGATCGACCTCGTTCCAGAACTCCCAGGCGAGCACGGAGGTGGAGTAGCCCCAGCGGGCGACGAGGTAGCGGAGTCGGCGGCGGAATAGCTCTCGCGCCTGCGGATTGGTGAAGAAGTCTTGGGGTTGCGCGCAGGGGCCTCCGTTGGCGGCGTTGTACGGGCTGCGCTCCCATTCGGAGTAGAGCTCGCCGGTGAGGAGCGAGTTGAAGGAATCGATGGACATGAGCACGCGCAGGCCCTGTCCATCGGCGAGGTCGAGGATATGGTCGATCCGCCAGGCGGCCTTTTGGTCGTAGCGGCCCAGCTCGCTGTCGTCATCGGGTTGCTGAGGGAGATGTTCGAGGCCGAGGTCGTTCCATTCGTTGATGAGCCAGAGGCGGAGGTAGTTGCCGCCGTTGGCGGAGAGCTTGGGCATCCATCGGTCGTAGTCATAGGTGCCGCCTTCGTCGGGCCAGCACATGTTCTGGCCGATGGCGAAGTACGGAGCGCCGGTGTCGAACTCGAAGTAGCGGGGGGCGCGCCGGCTGCGGCGCACGTAGCCGGAGGAGGCGGAGGGCGCGACGGTGAAGGCGCCGGAGGCGAGCGATCGGGTGCGGCCGTCCACGCAGAGGGAGGTGTCGTAGCGGTAGTCGCCGACCTCGCCCCAGGCGAACCGGACCTTGAAGACCGGCGGGCCGCTGGGGGTGAGGAGTTCGCCGCCGTCTTCGTCGCGGGACCGCTCGTAGGGCTGATAGTAGAATCCGGGGACGCGCACGGCGCCGCCGGAGGGGGTGTGGAAGGTGGTGATGAGTTCGATCTCCCGGCGGTCGAACGGGTTGTCCCAGGTCTCGGGCAGATGGAATGTCAGCTCCAGCTTCCGGTATTGCCCTACGGTGGTCGCGCTCTGCTGGACGGTCGAGGTGTTCGCGGTTGCGGCGAGGCCGCAACCGGAGATGGCGACGAGAATGGCGCAGGTCGCCGCCATCGCTCCGGCCACGAGCACGGATTGGGTTCGGTGCTTCACAGCTTCACCTCGGGAGGGCAGCGATGCGGCCTCGCGCGGAGACTGCGGAGACTTATGGGGCGCGCGGGGCTACATGAGGCTTTGCAGGAGCGACAGGTCGCCGGACACCG
>CAZWRO010000328.1:0-1919 GCA_964635365.1 uncultured bacterium
TCCGTCAGCTTCGCGAACGAGAACACCGGCGCCTTCACCGCGTAGTACGGCCGCGCCGGAAACAGCCCCGGCGTGTAGCCCAGCTCCCGCAGCTTCCTCCCCAGCATGCACTTCGTGGCGACGTTGACCATCGGAATCCCCGTCACCTTCGACAGATACGGCACCGTCCGGCTGGCACGAGGATTCACCTCCAGCACGTACACCGTCCCCTCCGCGTCCAGCACGAACTGAGTGTTCATCAGCCCCTTCACCTTCAGCGCCCGCGCCAGCCGCGTCGAGTAATCCACCACTCGCTGCTGCACGTCTTCGTTCAGCGTGAGCGGCGGACACACCGCCATCGAATCCCCGGAGTGCACCCCGGCCCGTTCCACGTGCTCCATGATCCCCGGGATCAGCACCTCTTCCCCGTCGCAGATCAGGTCCACCTCCAGCTCCGTCCCCACCACGTACTTGTCCACCAAAATCGGATGCCGCGGCGACACATCGGTCGCCAGGTGCATGTAGGAGAACAGCTCCTCCTCGTTATACACGATCTCCATCGCCCGGCCGCCGAGCACGTACGACGGGCGCACCAGCACCGGATAGCCGATCTCGTTCGCCGTCTCCACCGCCTGCTCCGCCGAAGTCACCCCCCGGCCCGCCGGCTTCGGAATCTCCAGCTTCCTCAGCAGTCGCTCGAACCGGTCCCGGTCCTCCGCAAGATCGATCCCCTCGAAGTCCGTCCCCAGCAGCGGCACGTTGTTCTGGTGGAAGATCCCGGCCAGGTTGATCGCCGTCTGCCCGCCGAACTGCACCACCACCCCATGCGGCTTCTCGCGGTCGATGATGTGCAGCGTGTCCTCCTCCGTGATCGGCTCGAAGTACAGCTTGTCGGAAGTGTCGAAGTCCGTCGATATCGTCTCCGGGTTGCTGTTGATGATGATCGACTGATAGCCCTCCTCGTGCAGAGCCCACACCGCGTGCACCGTGCAGTAGTCGAACTCGATTCCCTGCCCGATGCGAATCGGCCCCGCGCCGATCACGATCACCCGCGGCTTCTCCGCCACCTCCACCTCATCTTCCGTCTCGTAGGTCGAGTAGTAGTACGGCGTCGCCGCCTCGAACTCGGCCGCGCACGTGTCCACCATCTTGTAGGGTGGAATCAGACCCAGCTTCCGGCGCCTCTCCCTCAGCTCCGGCTCCGCGATCCCCGCCAAGTCGGCCAGCTCGTGGTCCGAGAAGCTCATCCGCTTCGCCCGCCTCAACAGCTCGTCCGTCAGACCCTCGGCCCCGGCCTTCCTGACCTCCTGCTCCAGGTCCACGATGTTCTTGATCTTGTGCAGGAACCAGATGTCGATGCGCGACAGCTCCGCCACCTCCTCCACCATCAGGCCGCGGCGGAAGGCCTCCGCGATGGCGAAGATCCGCTCGTCCGTCGCCACCCGCAGGCACTGCTCGATCTCCATCTCGCCCCACTGCGCCACCGTCTTCGACCGCAGCCCGTAGGCCCCGATCTCCAGCGACCGAATGCCCTTCAGCAGCGCCGCCTCGAACGTCCGGTCGATCGCCATCACCTCGCCCGTCGCCTTCATCTGCGTCCCCACCGTCCGGTCGCCCAGCGCGAATTTGTCGAACGGCCACCGCGGAATCTTCGCCACGATGTAATCGATGGTCGGCTCGAAGCAGGCCAGCGTCTTCTGCGTCACCGCGTTCGGAATCTCGTCCAGCCGCAGCCCCACCGCGATCTTCGCCGCCACCCGCGCGATCGGATACCCCGTCGCCTTAGAGGCCAGCGCGCTCGAACGGCTCACCCTCGGATTGACCTCGATCACGTAGTACTCATAGCTATCCGGGTTCAGCCCGAACTGAACATTGCAGCCGCCCTCGATCCCCAGCGCCCGGATGATCTTCAGCGAGGCCGTCCGCAGCATCTGGTACTC
>CAZWRO010000329.1:0-1915 GCA_964635365.1 uncultured bacterium
TTGGTCGGGTACTGGAGGGCGGCGAGCCACGCGGTGGCGAACCACCCGGTGGCGAGGCGCGCGTGCTGCTGCGGACGGTGTTGGGCACGCACCGGATTCTGGACCGGCACGTGGGGGAGCAGATGCCCAGGATTTGTTGACGTAGGGGAGTCATTCTTTACCGGCAGGGGAAGGGAAACGGGGGGCGAAAACGAAGCAAAGACAGTGACTGAGTTGCGATCTTGGCCTGGTCATCGCTGGGGTCGACCAGGCTACTTGAAACGGCGCAGAGCTATCGCGCTAATCGGTGCTCGCCGCGGTGTACGTTTCCTCAGTATTCGCCGGTCGCAGGTTGCACCGCGCGCGTTCTGGACGAGCATGTGCGAATCTAACGTGTACTTAGCGACACCAGAGGGTGAGCAGCTTATATTGGCGGAGGTGACCTCCATCAAGCCGGAGGGAGGTGGCTACCGGCTCGTGAACCTGTTCGGCGAACAGGTGAGTCTGCGCGGCCGCATCAAAGACATCGACCTCCTGAAGCATCGAGTGGTGTTCGAGGATATTCCCTGAGAGGACTGCAGGTCGCGGGAATCACTGTGGCCCTTGGGGATAGGATGGCGGAGTCAGAATAGGCACGTAGCGGTGGTCGCTGTGGGCGCCCTCGTGGATGGGGGCGTTGAGTTTGCGTGGCGCTGCCGGACCGTGCGTGCCGAGGAGTAGTTTCTAATGGGTGACAACGATAAGAGAATGCGAGACTCGGCAAGCCAGGAGGCCCTGCAAGCGGCGGAAGCCCGGCAGATGGTCACCGTGCTGGATCGCTACGAGGCGCAGCAGCCGCAGTGCCGCTTTGGAAAGCAAGGTATTTGCTGTCGGTTATGCAGCATGGGGCCGTGCCGGGCCATTACTACGGCGAAGGGGGAGAAGATCGGGGTATGCGGCGCGACCGCGGACACAATCGTGGCGCGCAATCTGCTGCGAATGGTGGCGGGCGGCGCGGCCGCGCACTCGGACCACGGCCGGGATGTTGCCCACACATTCCTGCTGATGGCGAGGGGCGAGGCGAAGGACTACGGCATCAAGGACGAGGTTAAGCTGCGCACTGTGGCTGGCGAGTACGGAGTGGAGGTCGATGGCAAGTCGACGCAGGAGATAGCGCTCGAGCTGGCGGAGCGGGCGATGGCGGAGTTCGGGCAGCAGGAGGGGGAGCTGAAGCTGGCGGCGCGGGCGCCGGAGGCCAGGCAGAAGGTGTGGCGGGGGCTTGGCGTGATGCCGCGGGGTATCGACCGGGAGATCGTGGAGTGCATGCACCGGACGCACATCGGAGTTGACGCGGACTACCGCAATATCCTGCGCCACGGGATCCGGACCGCGCTCAGCGACGGCTGGGGCGGCTCGATGATTGCGACCGATCTTCAGGACATTATGCTGGGGTCGCCAGTGCCCATCCGGGCGAAGGTGAACCTGGGCGTATTGAGCGAGGACAAGGTGAACCTCGTGGTCCACGGCCACGAGCCCATTCTGTCGGAGATGATCGTGGAGGCCTCCCGGGAGCCAGAGCTGGTGAAGCTGGCGGAGGAGAAGGGGGCGAAGGGCATCCAGTTGTCGGGCATCTGCTGCACGGCGAACGAGATTCTGATGCGGCAGGGGATCCCGTCGGCGGGACACTTCCTCCAGCAGGAGTTGGCCATCGCCACCGGCGCGGTGGAGGCCATGGTGGTGGACGTGCAGTGCCTCATGCCGGGGCTCGCGCAGGCGGTGGACTGCTTCCACACCGAGCTGATCACGACTTCGCCGAAGGGCAAGATTCCGGGGGCGCGGCACATGGAATTCGAGGAGGAGAATGCGCTGGAGGTGGCGCGAGAGATCGTGCGCGCGGCCGTCGAGAAGTTCCCGGAGCGGAAGAAGGATGGCGTAAACATCCCCAAGCACACGATGG
>CAZWRO010000330.1:0-1167 GCA_964635365.1 uncultured bacterium
ATCGTCGTGACGAACATGTTCGGCAACGTCTTCCTCGACCCGATTCGGGACTATGGGAGCGAGGAAACGGGGGTGCAGGCGCTGGTGGATCAGGACGGGTTCTATCTCGGGCACTCCCAGAGGAAGAAGGAATGGGGAGGGCCGAACGATCTGGACACCGGGGAGGGGCTGCGGAGGGATTACGGGGAGGCGGCGGAGACGGTGCTGAGGCGGGAGGCGGGGACGATCGATATCGAGCAGTGTGTGGCCTCGTATCGACGGATCCGGCCGTGCCTGTGGGACGAGCACCGGTATTGGGTGCTGATGCAGGAGGTGCCGAAGCGGGTCGCGCTGGCGCCGGTGCGGACATTCCGGCTGGCGCTGGGGACGGTGTTTGCGATCAGCCTGCTGGGGGCGCTGGCGCTGAGCGTTTATCTGAGCCGACGGTTGAGCGATCCGCTGAGGGAAGTTGAGCGGGGGGCGCAGTTGATCGGGAATGGGGAGTTGAGCCACCGCGTGGTCGTCGATACGGGGGACGAGGTGGAGGCGCTGGCGGAAAGCTTCAATCAGATGGCGAGCCGGCTGGCGGAGGTGCGCGCGCAAGAGCAACTGGCCTTGCTCGGGAGGATGGCGGCGGGAGTGGTGCACGATATCCGGAACCCGCTGACTTCGATCAAGGGATTTGCCGATCTCCTGGTGAGCACGGATGACCGGGAGGAGCGCCGGGAGTTTGGGGAGATCGTGCAGGAGGATACGGATCGGATTCTCTCCATGGTGCAGGAGCTGCTGGATTTCTCCCGGGGAGGGACGGCCGACCTGCGGCTGAAGACGGTGTCTCTGCGCGGCTTCCTGGAGAGGGTGGCGGATACTCTGCGGAGGGACATGGAGCGGGTGGGGGTCGCGGTGGAGCTGGGGCCGATCGACGATGCGCCCGTGAATCTGGATGTCTCGCGCATGACGCGCATGATCTTGAACATCGCGTCGAACGCGCGGGAGGCGATGCAGAGAGAGGGCGGGGTGTTCACGATCGAGGCGCACAGGCTGGACGGCACGGTGAGGATCGCGCTGCAAGACACTGGGCCGGGGATTCCGGAGGAGGTCGCCTATACGCTGTTCGAGCCGTTCGTGACGAGCGGCAAGGAGAACGGTACGGGGCTGGGGCTGGCGATCTGCAAGCAGATAGTGGAA
>CAZWRO010000330.1:1177-1914 GCA_964635365.1 uncultured bacterium
GATCTCTTTCGACGATAGCGCGCCGCGGGGGGCGCGGTTTGTGGTGGAACTGCCGGTGGCCACGGGGGAGATGCCGAGAGCCGTGGAGTAAGGGGGGCGGCAGCGACTTGTCCGCCGTAGGAGAGGTCGTCGCCGACCCTTATAGGCTGTTTCACAACTTCGAGACGTCGTGAAACAGCTTTTAGGCCATGCTGTTTCATAACCTCCTCTTGAGGTTGAGAAACAGCTTCAAACGGGACCTGATCCGGGAGAGGGCAGACCATGACACAGCCTACTCCAGAGCACCAGGGGACGACTGAGGGGAAAGTTCCCACCGTGTTGATCATCGACGACGAGCCGACCGCGCGCAAGCTGCTGAGAGAGATACTGGAGCAGCTGGGCGTCCCGATTAGGATCGAAGAGGCCCCTGACGGTGATTCGGCCATGGACGTAGTGCGGCGCGTGCGCCCCGACTTGGTGCTGTTGGACATCGTGCTGCCCGACTCGCGCGCTTCCGGCGTGATTCTGTGCCAGGTGCTCTGCCGGGACCCGCGGACTCAGGTTGTCATAGTGAGCGGGAATGCGAACGAATCGATCTTTGATGCCTGTCTGGCCGTGGGCGCCCTGGAGTGCGTGCGCAAGCCGTTCTCCGTCGAGCAAATGCGGTCGAAGCTGGCGGGCTGGCTGGGCGCAGCAACTTGAGGTAGCGAGGCCGCGTTATTGGTGTTGATCGGCGCCGAGGTCGGTGTGGCCGGGGG
>CAZWRO010000331.1:0-807 GCA_964635365.1 uncultured bacterium
GGGGCCTGGGCCCGTTTGGGCTTGAGGCAGCCGACGTGGCCGGTTGACGCGGATGTTAGCGCGGAGCCTGGTGAGGTCAGGCTGAATCCGGGCGGAGCGTGGAGTGCCTCCGCGTTCGGGTCTTCTCATCCTTTCACGCCGGGTGCGGCGATAGACGGTGACGGCAGGAGGTGTTGGGCCAGCGGCGGAGACCCAAGCAATGACGGGCAGGCGCCCGGGAACTGGTTCGAGCTCGACTTCGGCCGGCCCATCCGGGTGACGCGAATGCTGCTGGACCATCGGGGCCAGGGCGCGTTTGTGAATAACTGGCCGCGAGGGATTCGGGCGAGCTTCACCAGTGATGGCGTGAACTGGCGGGAGGTCGATGTGAGCCAGGGGGGACCGATGCGGCCGGCAACAGTGAGGTTTGAGTCACCTCAAATGGTGCGGGCGATCCGCTTCGAGACCACGAAGCTCCACGTTCCCGAATGGTGGTCGATCCACGAGATTTACGTGTACGCGCCAGCTGGATGAGTCGATCAGCTATGACGCGTGAGAGACGTCAGCGGGGCCGGCTTGGTGAAGCCGGCCCCGTTTGTTTGCTGGTCGGGGATGCGGACTGGGATGACGTGTGGGACAAGGGCGGGGGTGCGATGGCGGAGGGAGGCAAGGAGGCCGAGGAGGAGGCGAGGAAGTCGTGGGTGCGGCCAGGAGCGGCCGGCGAGTGACCAGGCGGGAGAGGAGGTGTGATGACAGGGAAGATGGTGCGGCTGGCGACGACGCAGTGGGGCTATCGGGAGACGCCGCCGGAGGCGATGCCGTATAGCG
>CAZWRO010000331.1:817-1901 GCA_964635365.1 uncultured bacterium
GCGGGAAGGCGTGGAGGGGAACGCGAAATTGCTGGCGCGGGCGGGGGAGGGGGGAGCGGACGCGGCGGTGGCCGGGGAGGACATCGCGGGGCTGAGCTATGCGATGACGTATCTGGATGACCGCTCGATCTTCCGGACTTTGGTGGAGGATTCGGCGGCCTTTGCGCGGGAGACGCTGGCGCGGGTGGCGCGTCAGCAGGGGATGTACATCGCGGCCTGCTTCTTCGAGCCGGAGGGGGATAGGATATTCAATTCGTCGGTGCTGTTCGGGCGGGAGGGGGAGGTGATCGGGCGCTATCGCAAGGTACATCTGCCGGTGTACGAGACGTGGCAGGTGACGGCGGGGGATCGGTTCTGCGCGTTCGAGACGGACATCGGGAGAGTCGGGCTGTTGATCTGCTACGATGATATGTGGCCGGAGTCGACGGCGGCGACGGCGCTGGAGGGGGCGCGCATCATCTTGCATTCGTCGGCGGCGAGCCCGGCGGAGTATCGGGTGAGGACGCGGGCCTCGGACGCGCAGGTGTTCTACCTGACCGCTACGCACCGGGGGTCGCGGATCGTCTCGCCGAGCGCGAAGGTGCTGGCCGACGCGGGGGAGGGCGAGGATGTGGTGGTGGCGGCGGAGGTGAACCTGGAGACGGCCTCGCTGGCGCCGGAGAATTACTGGGAGTATCTGTACTCGGGGATTCGGGATCACCGGGAGCGGCACTTGAAGCTGCGACGGGCGGAGGCGTATGGGGTGCTGGTGGAGGCGAATCCGCCGGCGCTGACGGATTATCCGCCGGGGGGGCCGGCGACGGCGCCGGAAGCGATAGGAGAGATATACGAGAAGCAGAAGGCGGATTATCGGCGGGGGCTGCGGGGAGAGAAGCAGCATTACACGTGGGACTCGTCGCTGGAGGAAGAAGAGGGGTGAGAGGGGCCGACGGTTGGAATGAGAGTGAGGCCGGTCGCCCGTGAGGGCGGCCGGGGGGCGGGCGAAGTGGGCAGGACCGCGAAGGGCGTCGGCGAATCTGCTCGCGCGTGAGCATCCTAATCCTCGAAGAGTCAGTCGCCAGCAGGATCGCCGCCGGGGAAGTGG
>CAZWRO010000332.1:0-1885 GCA_964635365.1 uncultured bacterium
ATGACATTGTTGCGAGGTGTCTCCGCCCTCTGGAGACGAGCTTCGAGAGCGGCCCTGGAGGGCAGAGTTCGACCTACCAGCTATAGATTACCCGGCTGTCACCTTGTAGAAACGGCGGCTGTCGCCTTGTAGAAACGGCGGCTGTCTTGCGTGTGCTACACGGAGGGGCTGACGAGGGGCGCGAATTCTCGGCAGTAGGTGCTCGGGGAGGAATAGGTGGGGTAGGTTGCCTCTCCAGGGTCGATGGGTTGGTTGGAGGCGGTGCAGAAGGAAAGGCGCGGGTCGTAGTTGCTGCAGTCAACACATCGCCGAAGGACGGTACGGCAGTTGGGACAGGTGGCGGTTTTCTCGTCGGCCTCCTGGACCTGCTTGCACTTGGGACACGCGATTTTCACGAAGGATCACCTCCCCTTCTCACGGTCCGCCTGTCGAGGGCGCTAAGGCCCCCTCTCGGGAGCCCGTTTCCGCGGAGGTGGAGGAGTCCCTGCTGCGTTGTGAGGGGTTTTTGTGGTGAATTTCGCGGTTGGTCGGGGGACCGACAAGCGGGGCGCCGCCAAGGGGGGCCCATAAAAGGAGGCCCCGAGAGCGATCTCCGGGGCCTCCGGGAAGTCCGATGGGGGTGGGCGTAAGGGAGGCTAGCCCAGGTTGTAAAAGACCTCGGGGCCGCCGAACAGGGACAGGCTGCCGAGCTCTTCTTCGATGCGGAGGAGCTGGTTGTACTTGGCGACGCGGTCGGTGCGCGCCGGGGCGCCGCTCTTGATCTGGCCGATATTGGTGGCGACGGCGATGTCGGCGATGGTGGAGTCCTCGGTTTCGCCGGAGCGGTGGGAGACGACGGCGGTGTAGCCGGCGCGTTTGGCCATTTCGATGGCGGCGAGGGTCTCGGTGAGGGTGCCGATCTGGTTGACTTTTATGAGGATGGAGTTGGCGACGCCGATTTCGATGCCTTTGCGGAGGTACTCGGTGTTGGTGACGAAGAGGTCGTCGCCGATGAGCTGGATTCTCTGCCCGAGCTTCTGGGTGAGGATGGCCCAGCCCTCCCAGTCGTCTTCGGCGAGGCCGTCTTCGATGGAGACGATGGGGTACTTATCGCAGAGGGCGGCGTAGTAGTCCACCATCTGCTCGGGGGAGTAGCTCTTACCCTCGCCGGCGAGCTGGTACTTGCCGTCTTTGAAGAACTCGCTGGCGGCGGGGTCGAGGGCGATGGCGGCATCGGTGCCGAGGGCGTAGCCGGCCTTCTCGATGGCTTTGACGATGGCCTGGATGGCGGCTTCGTTGTTGGGGAGGTCGGGGGCGAAGCCGCCTTCGTCACCGACGGTGGTGCTCAGCCCGTCGGCTTTGAGGACGCCCTTGAGGGCCTGGTAGACCTCGGCGCCGATGCGGACGGCCTCGGCGAAGGTGGTGGCGCCGAGGGGCATGACCATGAACTCTTGGAGGTCGACGTTGTTGTCGGCGTGCTCGCCGCCGTTGAGGATGTTCATCATGGGGACGGGGAGGCGGCGGGCGTTGGGGCCGCCGAGGTAGCGGTAGAGGGGGAGGCCGGTCCAGTTGGCGGCGGCTTTGGCGACGGCGAGGGAGACGCCGAGGATGGCGTTGGCGCCGAGCTTCTCTTTGTTGGGGGTGCCGTCGAGGTCAACCATGAGCTTGTCGACGACGGTTTGGTCGGTGACCTGGAGTCCGGTGATCTCGTCGGCGATGACGTCGTTGACGTTTTCGACGGCGCGCAGGACGCCCTTGCCGCCGTATCGTGCGGCGTCGCCGTCGCGAAGCTCGACGGCCTCGCGGGTGCCGGTGGAGGCACCGGAGGGTACGGCGGCGCGGCCCATGAGGCCGTCTTCTATGTAGACGTCCACCTCAATCGTGGGATTGCCGCGCGAGTCGAGGA
>CAZWRO010000333.1:0-1830 GCA_964635365.1 uncultured bacterium
TCATTTTGTCCACTTTTGGCCATTTTGTCCACGCACGATGTCCACGATGTCCACGTCGCGGATTCGCTTGGTGCTTGACAAATAGGGCGATGGATTAGTAGGGGCAAAACAGCAGGGGTAAATGCGGGGCAGAATACTGCCCCGCAGAGTGCCTCTTGCGGGACCACCTGGCGTTCCTGCTAACCGTAATCGGCAGGCCTGATTTTGGCATTATCGGTCGTTCTCTTGTATAATTGACCCACTGAGTACCCTGTTGCCAAGATGAATCATCCAAGAGGAACAGCCCGCGTCAGACCCGACTGGCTGATGTCGGCCCGGGACGGCTTCCCGACGGCATCGCCGGAGAATCCACTGCTTGCCCATTGCACCGCGCACCCGGGGCCGGAGGCCTTGGTCATCGACATTCACGATGGCGCTGAAGTTGGGATCATGCTCCAGGGCACGGCTGAGCGGCACTTCCAGGATTTCGTTCTCCCCGGCATCCCTGGCGACGTATGGCTTTGTGCGATGTGGGAGCCGCACGGCCGGCGCGTGGTTTCGGCAGACAGTGAGAACGTGGTGCTTCAGTTTGCTCCCGAGCTATTGGGAGAAGAAGTGATCGCAGGCAAGTTCTGGTTCGCCGTGTTTGCGGCTGAGCCCCGGGAGCGGCCCTGGGTATCGACGCCGGAAGTGAGAGCGCGCGTACTGGCGATTGGTCAGGAGATGAAGTCGGAGATCCAGGAGCGGCGGCGCGCTTGGAAGTCGGCCGTGCGAATGCATCTGGTGCATCTGCTGTTCACGTTGAGCCGTGACTGGGACCCGCCGGGGGAGGCTGGGCCCCAGCACGCGACACTCGCTGGCAACCTCAGCCGCATCATGGCGGCGCTGGGGCTCCTGCGGAGTCAGCGCGGAACTCGGCTCACGCTGCAACAAGCGGCTGCCGCCTGCGGGCTCAGCCCATCTCGCTTCGCCGTGATCTTCCGGCAGACGATGGGGGTTACGTACGCCAGGTTTGCGCTGCGGGCACGGCTCGCCTTCGCGTCGCAGCAACTGCTGACCACGAACCTGACGGTCGACGATATTGCCACAAGGGCGGGGTTTGTCGACGCCAGCCACCTGCATCGACATTTCGTCAAACACTACGAACAAACGCCGCACAGTTACCGAAGCAACACTCCGACTCCTGGACCGCTAATCGATGCCATAGAGACAGAGGACCCGACCTAGGTCGGGTCCTCTGCTTATCGCTTCCGTAACCAGGAACTTCCGCTACGGTGCGGCTGTGATCTTCACGTAGTCCGTGTAGCACGTCCACACGGTCTTTGTCACGTCGCCCGTCCGCACGAGGACGCGCACCTCGCCCGTGGCCGAAAGATAGGGCGCGGGATTCGCGATGTTCAGCACCGTGGTCGTGTCAGTTGTCGTAGTGATACTCCTGGCATCCACCTCGTCGAACGACCCGGAGGAGAAGTCGTAGATCCGTATCTTCTGGGTCTGAGGCGCCAGCGAGGGGTGCAGTTCCACAGTGACGGTGAAGCTCGACAGCGAGCTCAGGCCTGTGTTGAAGTAGTAGGTGACGTAGCTGGTCTGCTTCCCGCTGAGCTTCTTGGACTCGACCACCAAGTAGCTGTCATCGGAGGCGTGAACGCTGGTGTAATCGCCCGACAGGACAGTGCCGGTCACGCTGATCGAGTCGCAGAAGTAGTCGCCGCCGCCACCGGGATTCACCGTGATGTAGTCCACCTTGGTCTCGGTGTCCTCACCGTAGGGGTTGGTGGCGGTCAGGCTCACCGTGTAGGTGTCAGCAGTCGTGTACTCATGGCTCGGGTTCTCCAACCCTGAGCTGCCGGT
>CAZWRO010000334.1:0-591 GCA_964635365.1 uncultured bacterium
ATAGAAAGCACGAGCGGCCATGTTGTCGGTGTTGTATGTCAGGTTGACGGCGAGCGCGCCCTTCTTGCAGAACCGTGCCTCGAGTTCTCGCATCAGAGCGCTGCCGATACCGCGGCGCTGATACTCCGGGTGGACGGCGGTGCGGTAGATCCAGCCGCGCCGCCCGTCCCAGCCGCCGATGACGGTTCCGAAGATGCGCTCTCCTTCACAGGCAACGAGAAACAGGTCCGGGTCTCGCCGCAGCTTCTTGGCGATTTCCTGGCGATTGTCGAACAGGGGCCTGGGCGGCAGCCCGGCCGCCCCCCAGAGTGTGGCGACGCGCTCGTAGTCGCCTATGAGGCAGTCTCTGATGGTGAGGCCCTCGCGGCCTGCTGGAGGGAGATTGGCGGCCTCCCATTCCTGCCGAAGAGTGCCCATGCACACGACATCGCACCACTTCCCGCGCTTGAGGTAGTGGCTGCGCCGCAGTCCTTCGTGGCGGAAGCCGCACTTCTCGTAGCATTTGATGCCACGCTTGTTTGCCGCAAGAGCGGTGAGGTGTATGCGGTGCAGACCCATCTCCTCGAAGCCGATTCGCAGGACTTCCCGAAC
>CAZWRO010000334.1:601-1792 GCA_964635365.1 uncultured bacterium
GCCGTATCCTTTTCCCCACTCGGTCTTGTCGCCGATGATGATGCCGAAGCCAGCGGTTAGGCCGCCCCCATCGAGGTGGAGCGCGCAGTTGCCGATGTGGCGGCCGTCAACTTCGATCGCCCGGTTTCGTATCCGCGAATCGGGATCGGAGATGTGCTCGAACCACTCGCACTCGCCTTCGAGCGTGACGTTGCCGGACTCCATTGCCGTGAACTCCGTCACCTCCGCGTCGTTCAGCCACCGCACGTAATCCGGCAGGTCGGCCTCGGTTATCGATCTGAGTCTCACGTGCTCTTCGGACATCTTCGGCCTCCTATGAGAAACAGAAAACCACAGGCTCTTTGGATTTGCCTGTGGTCCCGTGAGATTCGGCTATTGCTCAGAACTTACATCATAGGCGGAGACCAGCAGGCATGGACCAGGAGACGCGCGGAAGGCAGCACCCGCACATTCGGCGGGTGGCCTTCGCGTCGAACATAATCTGCCTGCTGTGACCCCTCATCGTATGCACACCATACCATTCTGTCAGTTGCCCGTCAACCGTTCCCTGCCTGAGACCGATCTGCGCGTGGCGGCTTCAGGCGCGGGCACCCAGGATCTCTCTTACGTACCCCGCGTTCTCCGCCACCTGATTGCTGTACTTCGGGAACATCCCCACCACTACAGCGTCGGTCGGCTTGATGCTCTCGAAGGCATACTGGAAGGCCTGCTTCACGCTTTCTGGGGTGGAGCACTTCCGATTCGCCGCCATGAGCTTGAAGCCGAGGCAGGGCTTCTGCACCGCTCGCATGACCGCGGTCATGCGGTCGGGGTCGCCGTCGGGAAACCGATCGCGCGCGTAGGCAGCCTGCTCGACCGCCGGCGCAGCCTTGTAGCTCCGCGCGAGGTCGTAGAAACAGCTCATGTAGAAATCTGTCTCCCAGCCGTTGTCCTCGGCGTACTTCACGACCTCCGGGATGTGGGTGCCGATCCCCGCCGGCAGGCCGTAATCCTTGATGCACCGGATGATCTCGCGGACCTCGTCGATCCGCCCGGTGTGCCAGGAGTTGTCGGTGTGCGTGCCGTGGTGGTAGATCGCCATGGGCTCGTAACGGGTGATCTCCCAGATGTTCGAGCGAATATCGGCGAACTCCGAGGCGGTCTGGGCGATCCACTGGATTTGCCCGCCGGCGAGGCGGTGCTCGAGGTACG
>CAZWRO010000335.1:0-1789 GCA_964635365.1 uncultured bacterium
CTCCGATATCGAAGCGCGCCGACTGCTCTCCACCGCGGGCGAGATACGAATTTCTCAGATCGTCAACCCGAAGAAGACCTGCCGGGCCATCATCCCACGGGAAGCCATCCCCGACCATTGGCCGTTTTAGGAAGCCGGCGCCGGCACTCGGCCACAGCCGCCCTCAGGTTCATCGCCCTGCGGGGCGGCCATGCCGCCCTCCTCCTGCGGGGCGGCCATGCCGCCCTCCTCCTCCGCGATGGCCTGCAACAGCGCCCGCCCCACCTGCCCCAGCGACTCCGCCGAACACTTATCCGGCGTATCGGCCAGCGTGTGCCAGTACGGATACTCGAAATCAATCACATCTATGCACGGAATCCCCCGCTGCAGCAGAAACACATGATCGTCCAGCACCGACGGGCCTGGCTCTCTCACAAACGCCGTGCATCCCGCCCGCGCCGCCGCCCCGAACACCCGATCCACCACCTCCGGCGCCGATCGCTGAGAAATCCCCTCCGGGGCGATCCGGAGATCGCGATCCCCCACCATGTCCACCAACACCCCCCAGTCGACGGCCGGCCCCTCGTAACTTCGGGCGAAGTGCTTCGACCCTAGGAACATATCCTCCGCGCCCGGCCCGTAATCCTCGCCGTCGAACAGCACCATCGTCACTCGCTGGCTAGGTGCGCGGGCCTTCAGCGCCCGCGCGATTTCCAGCAGCACCGCCACCCCCGACGCCCCGTCGTTCGCCCCCAAGATCGGCCTCGTTCTATTGCTCGCCTCCGGGTCCCGATCGGCCGTCGGCCGGCTGTCCCAATGCGCGCACAGCAAGACGTGCCGCCGCCCCTCCGGGTTGAACGTCGCCACCATGTTAACCAGAGGCAGCTCGCGCTCTCCCACCCGACTGGTGAACCTTTGCAGCACCACCTCGTCGGCGCACGCCCCCAGTTCCTCCGCCAGCCACGCCCCGCATTGCGAGTGAGCTTCGCTCCCCGGCACGCGAGGCCCGAACTCACACTGCCGCACCAAGTCGCCGTAGGCCCGCTCGGCATCGAACGAACGCGAGGCGAGTTGTGCCGGCGAGCCAACGCCCACCCCCACAATCGCCACCGCGAGTGCCGACATAATGAAAAGTGCTGTTCTCATTCTCCGCTCGGTCGGAAGTCGGGCACCGCCACCGCCGCCCCGCCTCGCGCCACCGACTCCATCGCGCAGATCCCCGGCACCGTATAGTCGAGCGCGCGGTAGGCATCGATAGGAGACGGCATCTCCTGCCTCGCCACCGCGATGAAATCCTTCATCATCCAGAACTCCGTACTCCCATGCCCTCCTTCGGAGGCTGATTCCGGCGCCGCCAGCCGGTCCGGAATGTAGCGCTCCTCGTACTCCGAGAGCGGATGCCACTTCGCGCCGTCGAACACATGCGATGTTTCGTGCTCGTCGGCCAGCCACACCTTAGCCTCGTCCCCCAGTCCTCTCCAGCTCTCATAGCTCCCCTGCGTCCCCTGCAGGCTGTAGTAGGCCGCCTGGTGGGGCCGGGGGGACACCGTATCCACGCGCACCCTCAGCGTGTGGTCTCGATCCGTCCGCATCAGCATCACGAAGTTGAAAGAGCCCGTCCGCTCCGGAGCTACGGTTGAAATCTCGTTCGCCAGCGCCGCCACCTGCACCACTCGCTCCTCCAGAACATAGAGCAGCGGCCCCAGGCTGTGCGTGCAGTACACCCCATACCCCGGCGCCTTCCCCCATCCCCCGCGCCACGTTGTCCTTCCCTCCGCATCCAGCCACAAAGCCTTGCAGTCGTGGAGAT
>CAZWRO010000336.1:0-1780 GCA_964635365.1 uncultured bacterium
CCCAGATCGCGCTCCCGCTCATTGCCGACATACACTTCGACCACCGTCTGGCGCTTCGGGCCATCGACCAGGGCGTGGACAAGCTCCGGATCAATCCCGGAAACATTCACCGCGTCGCCCACGTCGAGGCCGTCGCCCGCGCGGCCGCCGAACGCGGAGTACCCCTCCGCGTTGGCGTGAATTCCGGGTCAGTGCCGGAGGATATCCGCGCCAAGCACGACCGCGGCGGCGACGTGCAAGAGCAGATGGCAGCCGCCATGGTGGAGGCCGCACTTGCCCAGGTCGATCTCCTGGAGAAGCTCGACTTCACTGATATCGTCGTATCGCTGAAGGCCTTCGACGTGCGCACCACCTGGCTGGCCAACCGGCAGTTTCGGCGGGAGAGGGAGTATCCGCTCCACCTCGGCATAACGGAGGCCGGCCTACCGCCGTCCGGCATCGCTCGTTCGGCCATCGGCATCGGCGCGTTGCTGCAGGAGGGGGTGGGGGAGACCATCCGAGTCTCACTTACCGGCGACCCTGTGCTTCAGGTACGAGTCGGCCGCGAGATACTCGCCGCACTCGACCTCGACACTGGCGGCATTACGATCATCACCTGCCCTACGTGCGGACGGTGCGAGATCGACCTGGCCGGGCTGGCGCGCTCAGTCGAGGAGAAACTGCGGCCCATCGACCGCGACCTCCGGCGAGCCGGGCGCTCCATGCGCGTGGCCGTTATGGGCTGTGTTGTGAACGGCCCCGGAGAAGCGCGCGAAGCGGACGTGGGAATAGCTGGAGGCGCCGGCAAGGGTGTGGTATTCGTCGGTGGAAAGCCGGTGGCGACGCTCCCGGAGAGCCAGCTCGTCGAAGCGCTGGTAGGAGCCGTGCGGGAAGCTGCCGACACGCGTGATTCGACCACAGGAGGCCAGTAACAGTGCCGGAGCGTAAGCAGGTCACCCTCGTCGAGCTCTTGGTCATCATCGCTATTCTGGGCATCCTCGCGGCGATCATGCTTCCGGCTATGCAGCAGGCGAAACGCAACGCACCGGTCGGGACGACGTCGGAGGCCGAGGACAGTGGACCCGCGGGACAGCTAAACACGGCGGACAGTGAACCCGCGGGACAGCTAAACACGATTGAGATATCAGAGCTCTCCAGGGAGGCCGCTCCGAAGGAGCCTGAGGATATCGCGCGCCTGATCACCGAGGCTTTCCCTGTCATGGTCGCGGTGATAATCGCGCTCGTTATCATTCAGGCCGTTCGCCAGAAGCAGCGCCGTGCTTAGCAATAGCTTTCTTCATCTGCCCGGCATTGGTGCGATCACGGAGCGGCGCCTTTGGGGCCGCGGCGTGCTGACCTGGGATGACTTCCTGGGAAACGAGTCGGCCACCGGACTTTCTCCCCGCAGTGCCGCCCGGACGGCGGAGAATGTGGAAAGGTCCGTCGAGCGGCTGCAGCGCGACGATCACGCGTTCTTCGCTTCCGGCCTTCCCACACGCGAACACTGGCGCGCGTACCCGGAGTTCTCCCACCGCATCGCTTACCTCGACATTGAGACTACCGGCCTGGAAAGCGCCGACGATATTACCCTCATCGGCCTCTACGACGGTCGCGATATACGCATCTACACGAAAGGGGAGGATCTGGAGCAATTCGAGGAGGACGTCGGCCGCTTCGGGCTTCTCGTCACTTTCTTCGGCGCCTGCTTCGACCTCCCGTTCCTGCGACGCCGCTTCCCCTCGCTCAGCTTCGACCAGCTCCACGTTGACCTCTGCTACAGCCTTCGGCGTTTGGGCCTTTC
>CAZWRO010000337.1:0-1779 GCA_964635365.1 uncultured bacterium
CGTCGGCGAACTCGGAGTAGCGGGCCGTCATGATCGGACTTCGATGGCCCATCGCTCTCATCAGCGCCGTCGTGGGGACCCCGGCCATCGCCGAGGCGAGGCCGAAGTAGTGGCGTAGCCGGTGGGGCGTGACCAGATGCGGGTCCACCCCTGCCTCGACAGCGGCTCGCTTCAGGATTGTGCGCACCGCATCCGTGGTCACACGCTCTCCCGGCGGCCTGGCCTTGGCACCGGTGTGCCCTGTCTCCCGCGTCCCGTATGCGAACTGGTTTGGCCCAAGCCTGACAAAGAGAGCGCGTGCTATCCAAAAACCCATCGGCGCGGTTCGGGAGGGATGAATGCCGGTTCGGCGATGGTACCACGGAGCACGAGGGAGCGTCATCCGGCCTGGAATTAGGCCAGGCTTGACGGCCACAGGCCTTGGACGCGCGACCGAGAGCGCCGGAGGCGAAGCGTGCCCCAGCGTTCACGTCGAACAAGCGCCTCCGGTGCTGACTAGGCGGCCTTCCGGTAGTAGGAGTTGAGCAAGCCGCCCAGGAACTGCTGACACTCCACCGCGAGACACCCATCCGGGATCGAGTCAGCGTAGTCCTGCCTAGTGCCCTCTGTCGCTCGGGGGTCCGGTATCCGATTGCCGATTCCCTGATGTGGGCGATGGTTGTTGTAGAAGTCGCGGTAGACTCGCAGCGCGCGCTGCAGGCTGCTCATTCCGAAGAGGAGGAGATGATCCAGGCATTCCTCCGTCACGCTACGCACCCAGCGCTCTGCATGGGCATTGGCATCGGGCGCGCGGAACGGAGTCTTCACCACCTCCACGTCGGCCACGGTGAGTGTTCTGTCGAAGTCGTGGACCAGCAGCGCGTCCCGATCATGGAGCACAAGTCGCGGCGTGATCTCCAGATCCTCGCAGGCCATCAGCAGGTTGCGCGCCATCTGACCCATCCACTGACCATGGGGAGAGAAGGTGGCCGCCGCCAGCACGACCCGACGCGTGCTCAGATGCACCACGAACAGCACATAAGCCGTCCTCAGCCCAGAGCAGGTCCACACCTCCTTGGTGAGAAGATCGGCGCAGAGCAGCACCTCTGCATGGCGAGAGAGGAACTGCTGCCAGGTGAGCCCCGCACGCTGCGGGGAGGGTGGCAGTCCGTTGCGGCGCAGGATGTCGGCGATGCAGCCCTTTGACCGCGTGATGCCCAACTTCAGCAGTTCGCCTCGGAGGCGCTGGTAACCCCAGGCATTCTCCCGCGCCAGCCGACAGACCAGGGCTTCGATGTCCCCAGGCGTCCGGGGCCGGCCCGGTCCGCGCCTGCGACGCTCACTGTAGTCCCACTTGCTGCGCTCTAGGCGGCGCTGCCAGGCCAGGATCGTCTCCGGCTTGACGATGCTGACCACTTCCTTCATCAGCGATCGGCCCATCGCCAACGCGGCCGAAGCCAGGGATCGGCGCTCCTCGTCGGTGAACCGGATTCTCCCCGGCACCTTCTCCTTGAGAATCCTGTTCTCCAAACGGAGGTACTCGTTCTGGAGTGTGAGTTCCCGGCACAGCAGCCGGGCCACGGTCGCAATCACGGGCAGTCCTGCCCAGTCCAGTCCGCGTTCGACGGCCTTCTCCATCCTCGATGCCTCTCAGCGCAGGGGTATGTACGAAGGGGAAGAATACCACGAGAGAGGCCGCAGCAGCGCCCTGATAGCCAGATGAGTTTTTGGACTATCATAAGACGGTCTCCTCCTGCTGAGTGTTGAAGAGGTGCTCGAAGCACAAACACCAGAGCAAGG
>CAZWRO010000338.1:0-1779 GCA_964635365.1 uncultured bacterium
CGGAGACGGTCTAGCCACTACACGGAGCGCGGTGGTGACGTATCTCCGGGAGGGAGATAAAGGATATGAAGGTCAAGGCGAAGTGCCGTATCCGGCAGAGTCCGCTATCGGATGCCCCAGACGTGCCACGTGGGACCGTCGGAGAGATTGACGACATAGACGATTGCGCTGGCCCGCCGTTGCTCGTGGTTGATTTCGGCGCGCCATACGGTCATGTCTTGACGGATGCGAGGGAGGTGTAGTAATGCCTGACAAGCAGGAGGTGTCTGGTGAGTGAATACGAGGAACTGGGGTTGCCGTGGAGTTGTGGGGGCTTCGCGTTTCCATCCGCAGGGCGCGTGACGCGGGCTGTCTGGACACGCATCCCAGAGGGGAAGCAGAGCGGGACGCGGCTCACGGAGTTCATCGACCGCGACAAGGCCGAGTACATCGAGAAATCCGCCAACGCTTTCCCGAAGCTGGTGGAGGCGCTGAACAGTACCGTGTCTCTTCTGGTCGCTCTGTCTATCCACGCCTCGATGCTGGCAAAGGGCAGGGTGCCGTCGACCTTCAAACCAGAGAAGATGCGCGATGACATCGAGGCCATGCTCGCGAAAATCCGGGACGCCTTGGCTCTAGCAGAGGAGGTGGAGTGATGAGTGAGCACAATCCGGGAAGCGATGGTCTGTGCATCGACTGCGGCATCCCCAAGAGCGAGCAGGGGCATCGGCCATGTGAGCCGTCTGCGCTGCCGGTGCCTGATTTCAAGGACACGATCATCGACCGCCGCGAAGCCCTGCTGCGGGAACTACGCACCAAGATCTGGCGCATCGGCGCGGCCATGTACGTCTCGTTCAACATAGCGGTTGCGGGAGTGTGCGATGACCTCGTGGCCTCCATCGATGCAGAGCTAGGCGAGACTCCCACCACAGGGGGTGAGGTGAAGAAGTGAGCTACGAGAAAGATGTCTTCTGCGCGGCCTGCGGTGCGCACATCGACACGATCAGCAACGAGGACGGTAAGGATAACGGGTTCGTCGAGGCGCTTATAATCGCGGACTCCCGGGCGATTCACAAGAAAGAGACTGGGTGCTCTGGGCTGGATGGCCGGATGTGCGCATGGAACTTCGGCCCGTGGCGCGAGACTCCCACCACAGGGGGAATGGGGAATAGATGAAGTTCAGGAAGAAGCCGCTGGTGATCGACGCGGCGTTATGGGATGGCTCCGAGAAGGCGCTCGCGGAGGTCATCGGGCTGCGGAGTCAATCGCACTTGGAAATGCCGGTCCCGTGCCGCGAGGTGCCGATCAAGATTGTCACCCTGGAGGGCACGATGGCGGCGGACATCGGAGACTACATTATCAAGGGCGTGAACGGGAAACTCTACTCATGCAAGCCCGACATCTTCGCCAAGACCTACGACCCTGTAAATCCAGGGAAGGATGGGGCGAGATGAGCGCCACGCACGCCAAGCGCCGCATCACCCTCTGGGGCGAGTGGTTCGAGGCCGACGAGCGCATGGTCCCGCTGCTGGAGGCGCTGTCGGCGGTCGGCATCCGCGCCACGCAGCACTGCATCGACCGCGACGGGACCGCGTACCTCTACATCGACCGGGACTCCTTGACCTCCGTCGAGGAGATCGACGCGGGGGACGGGATGCGCCTGGTGCTGCGGTGGCCGAGTCCCATCAAGCACCAGGAGCCGCGGAAGCCGTATTGCTGTTGTCAGTGGTAGGTACAGAAAGGGGGAAGTCATGCTAGACGATGACGCCTATCCGGAGCCAGACGACGAGATTGCTGCGC
>CAZWRO010000339.1:0-1772 GCA_964635365.1 uncultured bacterium
GCTACGAGATCGTGACGTCCGACGCCTACCTCCTCTGCATCGACCGCGCCGCCGTCTCCAACTTCTTGCCCGCCGACAAAGACATCGGCCTCCGCTTGGACAGCACGCGGCCGATCCTGGGAGGCCTCCAGTACCAGCTCTTCATGGGTAATGGCAGCGGCAAGCGCGTCGGCAACCCAAACAGCAGCTACCTATGGGCTGCGCGACTGACGGCCAATCCTACGCCCGAGCTCTCCGTCGGCGCCAGCTATTCCAGCAACCGCAACACCGACTTCAGCCCCTACCAGTCGCGCTTTCTCGCCAAGAATGGCGACCCTTACGGCCTCCTGCCCGCCTACACCGCGGCCCAAGCAGACGAGACCTCCTGGGAGGCAGACTTCCAGTGGCGGCGCGGCCCCCTGATGGTGTGGGGCGAGTACATCCGCACAGAGATAGACCCCGGCTCCGGCACTTCCGTGGAGGCCGACGGTTACTATCTCGACGCCCACTACTTTCTCCCCTACCGGGGAACCCAGGACAAGCTGGTCCTGATCCTCGGCTACCAGCGGTTTGACCCCAATCGCGCGGTGAGCGACCAATACGACCTCGCCGCCTATACCCTTGGCTTCAACTACCACCTTCAGGGAGGCGGCCATTCCCGCCAGGGCTGCGGGAATATGTTTCGTCTGAACTATGTCTGGATGGAGGAGGCCCAAGGAGAGGTGGACAACGACAAGCTCATCCTTCAGTACCAGACCTTCTTCTGAGAAGCGGAGCCCTGCAGAGATGACTTCACGCGAGCGAATGGATGCTGCCTTGCGCGGCGAGAGGCCCGACCTGACGCCAGTCTTCCTTCGGGACCTCACGCTCGGCCTCGACGTGTGCGGGTTCACCACCCCGGAGGTCTGCCGGGGAGGGCCCGGGGGCACGTACGATGCCGAAAAATCGGCCCGCTGCGTCATCGAGACTCAACGCCTTCTCGGCCACGATTGCGTGGTGGGCAGCATTCATGACCTCGGCCTCGACGTAGACGTACTCGGCGGCCGCGTCGAATTCCCCGAGCGAGGGATTCCCTACGTTGCCGAACCTGCCTTCCCAACCGCCGAGGCGATCGCTCGCGCCCACCTGCCGGACCTCGCCAGCCAGGGCCGCATGCCCGGCGTCGTGCGGTCCTACCAGATCGTTGCCGAGGCCATCGGCGATGAGGTGGCAGTCGCCGCCAATGTGGAAGGCCCTGTGACCAAGGCCGGGGTCCTGCGCGGCATCGACTCGCTCTTGACCGACATGATGCGCAATCCCTCTGCGGCCCGCGCGGCCGTGGACTTCGCAGTATCGCTCTGCTGCGAGCACGTGAGGGCCTTGCTCGCAGCAGGCGCGCACTTCGTGTTCGTAGCCGCCGCTTCTGACGGACCGGCCGCCATTCGCCCCGAGCACTACCTCGAGTACACCATCCCCGGCCTGGCCAGGATCGTTGCCGTGGCGCGAGAATGCGGCGCCGGCGTGGTGTTCCATCCCCACGGACCGTTCACGGAAGAACGCTTCTGGCCTCTGGTGGAGGCGGCCATCCAGACCGGGATCACGGGCTTCCAGTTCGGTGAGCAGAACGACCTCGCAGTCGCCAAAGAGCGCTGCGGGGAGCGCATCTGTATCCTCGGCGGGGTGGATGTCCCGACCGTGCTTCTCCCGGGCCCGCCGGAGCGTATCCGCGAGGTCACCAGGGCCGCCATCGACCAGGCCGGCCGAGGTGGCGGCTATGTCCTCATGCCCTCCTGCTCCATCCACCGCGGCTTTCC
>CAZWRO010000340.1:0-1766 GCA_964635365.1 uncultured bacterium
GGGGTTTGCTATAATCGCGGGCGGCGGGCAGGCCGTGCGATGGCGGCCTATCTGCCTCAGATGTGGCTGTGCAACAGACTGGCGCGCCGTTCTGTGACGGCGTCCCCGGAGAGAGAGCGAGCATGGCGGGCGTGCTGCTCAAGAACCTTTCCAAACGTTTCGGAAGCGTTGTGGCCGTCGACGACTTGGACCTCGAGATCCAGGACAAGGAGTTCCTGGTTCTCGTGGGACCGTCCGGGTGTGGCAAGACCACGGCTCTGCGCTGCCTCGCGGGGCTGGAGGAGGTGACCTCGGGGGAGATCTACATCGGCGACCGTCTGGTGAACGACGTCTCGCCGAAGGACCGGGACATCGCCATGGTGTTCCAGAACTATGCCCTGTACCCGCACATGAACGTCTACGATAACATGGCGTTCGGGCTGAAGCTGAGGAAGTTTCCGAAGCCGGAGATCGATCGGCGGGTGAAGGAAGCGGCGGAGATGCTGGGGATGGGGGCGCTGCTGAACCGGAAGCCGCGGGCGCTGTCGGGCGGGCAGCGGCAGAGAGTGGCCCGGGGGCGGGCGAGCGTGCGAGAGCCCAAGGTGTTCTTGATGGATGAGCCGCTCTCGAATCTGGACGCGAAGCTGCGAGTGCAGACGCGAGCCGAGCTCATCAAGCTGCATCGGCGGCTCGGTATCACGACCATATATGTGACGCACGACCAGATGGAAGCGATGACGATGGGGGATCGCATCGCGGTGCTCCACGAAGGCAAGATGCAGCAGGTGGATACCCCGCTGGCGCTGTTCAACCACCCCGCTAACTTGTTCGTCGCGGGGTTCATCGGAAGCCCGGCGATGAACTTCCTCGAGGCCACGCTGGAGACCAGGGACGGCGACCTATGGGTGAATGCCGATCCGCTCGTGCTCCGCGTGCCCGAAGCCCAGGCGGCCAAGGTACAGGCGCGAGTCGGCCAGAAAGTCATCTTCGGCGTTCGGCCGGACGACATCTACGACCGCAGCCTGAACCCGCCCGTGGCGATCTCCGAAGGGGCGATTGGCACGGTGACCGTGGACGTGACCGAGCCCCTGGGATCGACGGTCTTCGCCTACCTTACCGCGGGGAAGCATTCTCTGGTCGCCGATCTGGACGCAGAAACGAAGGCCAAAGACGGCGAGCCGCTGGAAGTCGTCTTTGACATGACGAAGGCCCACTTGTTCGACCCGCAGACCGAAGTCGTCCTGACCTAGCAGGGCCTCTTGCGGCGGTGGGGGCGTTGTGCGCGGCCGGACCAGGGGCCGGCGAGGGGTGAGGGTTCCCTCGCCGAAGTTGTGTTTGACGGCACGAGCACTGAAGCCCTGGATGGTCGGGGGCTTCCAGTTGCCGTTAGGTTCCGTGAGGGGATTTCGGCGGGCGCCTCTCGGCGCCGGGCCGATACGGCCCGCACGGAAAGGGAGTCGATCAACCATGCGACAGGCAACTTTGCTGGGTCTGCTGACGTGTCTGCTGCTGGGAGGCATCGCCTGGGCCGAGGCGCCAATGACGGAGGTCCCGGCCGCGCTCGGCGCGGCCGCGCGCACCGAGGCCAATGTGGTCACCGTCGATGGTCGGCCGACCGTCTTGCTGTGGGCGAGGGGTCTCCAATCTCTTCAGGAGGTCGACCAGTACGCGGCCTCCGGGTTGAACACCGCCTACATACTGATCGTCGACACCACGGAGGAGCAGCTTGCCCGCGCCTCCTCGCTGGCCTCTGCGGCGGAGCAGCGAGGTCTCCTGGTGGTCGCCGC
>CAZWRO010000341.1:0-1756 GCA_964635365.1 uncultured bacterium
GCTTCGACCAGCTCCACGTTGACCTCTGCTACAGCCTTCGGCGTTTGGGCCTTTCCGGCGGTCTCAAGAACATAGAACGCAGGCTATCCATCCCGCGCAGCCCGGAGACGGAGCACCTCGACGGGTGGGACGCGGTCCGACTGTGGCGGGAATGGGAGCGCGGCAGCAGAGACGCGCTCGACCTTCTGAAGGCCTACAACCGGGAAGACATCGTCAACCTCGAAATCCTGATGCGTTACGCTTACGGTCGCCTGCGCGAAGAAAGCGGGTTCCCTGAGTGAGGTACGCTCCGCGGGCACGTAAAAGCGAAATAGACCATAAGAAAGGGACGCCTTCGTGGGCGTCCCTTGATATTCGGCAGGTCGGTACTCTTGGGCCTACGGTCGCGGCGTTTCCGCTCAGTGGCCTCTGCCGCGGCGATTCCTGTGCCGCTCCTGCTGTCCCGGCGGACTGGAGGGGTCTCCGTGCCGTGCCCATCCGACTTTCCGACCGCGATCCCATCCTGGCGGCCGGTAGTGGGGGTCTTCACCCAGTCCTACGAATAGCCCGGCACGATCGAAGTATGTATATTGCGATGCGTCGCGCTCCCTTTCGCGTGCCCGCAGCGCCATGGCGTCGATGATGGCCGTGCAGCCGACCCCGCCTACCCGGCGCACAGCCAGAGGATTCAGCGAGTCGCTGGGGACCAGGGCGCGAAGGCGTACTCGGCCTTGATCGAATAGGTCTTCATACTGCCAGACGGCCTGAACGCGATTCACCTGCTCCTGCGGGCCGGCCACCTGCATCATCCCGATGTAGGCCTTCTCTCCGAAGCTCAGATAGGGCACCACCTTCGTGGTCCCCTCCGGCGTTCCTCCGTGGTTCCGGAAGACGGAGTTGATGAAGTCATCGAGCTGTGGTCCGAACTCCCTCGTCGCCACGACGATGGCCGCGCTGCGTATGGCATCGCCGGTCGAGAACGACCGCGAGGCCGGAACTAAGTACGCATTGCGACTGAGCGCCACATCGACCAATGCGCTGACTCCCACGCCGCGCACCCGGCTAGTATCCAAGGGATTGACCGAGTCCATCGGCATCAGGAGCTTCACGCGATATTGCTGGTTATCGAAGGAAGTCTCAAGTTGAAAAACCGCGCGCGTTCGCTTTACCAGGCTCTCTGAACCGGACAGCTGCGCGGCGCCCACATAGCCCCGTTCGCCCAGGCTCAACACGGGCACCACGCGGGTGTCGGCACCAGGCGGCAGATTGCGATTTCCCAGCAGGCTGTTGAGAGCGTCATCCGCTGGCTCCGAGACTGCGTTCACCACTGCGCCGACGGTCACCGCCTCGACAACGGCCCCGCCGAGGCTGGTGGCCAAAGCAGCACTGGCGAGCAGGAGAACTCCCAGGAACATGAGTACAAGCGACTTACCGGTCACCGTGAATCCCTCCCCTTTGGGTCGGGTGTCTGACCGCCGCCTCCACCGTCCCTGTCCTTAATATTCCACGCGCGCGTCCGAATCCAAACGCCCCGCCCCAGCGAATGTGCCCTTCTGTCGGTCTGGGAGACCCTTTCAGCAGAGACGCCTCCTGTTGAGCAGGTTGACCAGTGCTGCGCCTGTGGCTAGAATGTACCCGAGTGTTTCGTAGAGGAACCTGACAGGTATGCCTTGCCGTGTGTGGCGTCTGAGGCTTCTGGTGCCGATCCTGGTGTTCTCCGTTTCCGGAGTCAACGGGTGCGGTCGCCATACCGACGGGCAGACGGCTCTGTCGGCCG
>CAZWRO010000342.1:0-1746 GCA_964635365.1 uncultured bacterium
GTCCATATACGTCAGCCCCCCGTACGACTGCACCACCCGGTCCTGCAAGCCCGCCGCGATCCCCAGCTCCTGCGTCTCCACGCTCAGCGCCAGCTTCGCCAGCTCCCCCGGCCGCAGCGCCGGCGCCCGGTGAAACCGCAGCAGCGCCCGCAGCGCCGCAATGATCATCGCGCTCGACCCGCCCAGGCCCGACTGCCGCGGGATATCCGCCTCATACTCCAGCGTGAAGTTCGCCGCCCGCAGCTTGAGGCCGCGCTCCTCGCAGTAGTCCGCAAACCGCCGGCACGTCGCCAGCAGCAGCCGGTGCATCCCGTAGTAGCCATGCCGCCGCACCGACGTGACCAGATCCGGCAGACGCTCGAACTCCGTCCGGTCGTGCTCCGGGTGCAGCTTCAGCACCAGGCTCGGACTCTCCCACAGCCGAACCTGCGCCCGGAAGTTCTTGATCAGAAACGAAATCACCTTCCCCCCGAACATATCGGAAGGATTCCCCAGCAGCCCGGCCCGCGCATGTACTTGCGTTCGAATAATCACCGGTCTCTTCCCTCGCCCTGCACTAGCCGCCCCCCTCCCCGATCTCCGGCCGGAAACGCGCCTCCCCCCGCCTCCGCGCCGCCGCCACCGCCTGGTTAGCCTCGAACAAGCTGTCGAACGAACCGCAGTCGAGCCACATACCCTCCAGCTCGCTCCATCTCATCCGCCCCGATTCAACGTAGAAGTTATTCACCGTCGTGATCTCCAGCTCGCCCCGCGCCGACGGCTCCGACTCCGCCACGTACTCGAACACACCCTCGTCGTAAATGTAGAACCCCGTAACCGCATACTCGCTCTTCGGCTCCTTCGGCTTCTCCTCTATCCGCACAATCCGAGACCCATCCTCCTCATCGAACACCGGGCACCCGTACTCCCTCGCGTCGGCCACCTTCTTCAAGAACAAGTGCGCCCCCGACTCGAACGACCTCACCACCGGCCCCAGGTCGGCGTCTGTGAAGTTGTCCCCCAGCACCACCATGATCGGCTTCCCCTCCGCGAAGTCCTCCGCCACGCTCAGCGCCTCCGCGATTCCGCCCTCCCCCTCCTGATAACCATACTCCAGGTGCTTGACCCCCAGCTCCTTGCCCGTCCCCAGCACCCGCAGAAAATCACCTGCGTGCGGCCCACCGGTCACCACCAGAATGTGATCTATCCCCGCCCTCACCAGGTTGTCGATGGCGTAGTGAACCATACACCGATCGTAAACCGGCAGCAAGTGCTTGTTCGTTGCTTTGGTAAGCGGGTAAAGGCGAGTGCCGAGTCCGCCTGCAAGGATGACGCCCTTCATTCCACCTCTCCGTCCCACAGCCTCTCCGGCTCAGTTCGTGACTTCTCCAGCCGGCCGCCCCCCTCCTGCTCTATTGCCCGGGAGGTAGCCTGCCCCTCATCGACGAACCCTGAATCTCGGTTGGAGTGGCCGCGTGGAGACACCATCTTCTCCTAAACTCGACATCTGCATCGTATCCTGGCGGACCCGCGACCTGCTTCGCGCCGGCCTCGCCTCGGTCGTCGATCAGCCCGAGGCCGGCCGCATCATCGTCGTGGACAACGCCTCCGACGACGGCACCGCGGAGATGGTGGCGCGCGAGTTCCCCTCCGTCCACCTCCTCCCCAACTCCCGGAACCTCGGCTTCGCCGCCGGCAACAACCAGGCCATTCGCGCCTCCTCCTCCCCCTTCCTCCTCCTGCTCAACCCCGACACCGAAGTCTCGC
>CAZWRO010000343.1:0-1744 GCA_964635365.1 uncultured bacterium
GGTGACCCGGCGATATCTCCGCGGTCAGGCGACAAGGGAAGAGTTGATGGCGGCGTGGGCGGCGGAGGCGGCGGCGAGGGCGGAGGCGGAGGCGGCGTGGTGGTTTCCGCCCATAAACGAGACATAAGGAGGATTTGATGAAGCGCACTGAGATCCCAGAGGGCTATATCCCTGGACTAGGTCGAGATTTCCCAGCACCACCTTTGGCGCATCTGTATCAGGGTGATTTCAAGGACCCTGGTCTCCCAATGTGTGCTCGCGGCTGGAACCGGGGCGACGAGTACAGTATTTGGCGCGGGCGAGAGGGGAAGAGGGGCATCTGCAGGGTCTGCCTGCGGAGAGCATACCAAGGCCTAGCGGGAGTAGAGCCATCGCCGAAGTTGGCCGCCGCGTATGAGGCGAGGCAGCGGTAACGGGAGGCAAACAGTAGTGTCACAGCTCACACTGGCAACTGAGATCCATGTCGGGGATTGCAGGGAGCTTGCCCCGCGCATGGCCGCGGCCGGCCTGCGACCCGCGCTGATCGTCACCAGTCCGCCCTACAACGCGGGGATCGAGTATGGGGCAGGCATAGACGATGCTCGGCCTTGGGATGAGTATTGGGCATGGGCGCGGGAGTGGATGGCGGCATGTCGGGACGTGTGCGAACCGGGTGCGCGGCTCTGCATCGTCGTTGCGGACGGGATCGGACGGTCGCCCTGGGTTCCTCTGGCTGGCCGGTACATGCAGGAGGCTATTGACCTGGGGCTTCTGCCGCGGGGCACAATCATCTGGGACAAACTTGGGAGTAGGAGCACGGCCTGGGGGTCTTGGCTCTCCGCCGCAAACCCGTCTCTGCGGGATCAGCACGAGGTTATCCTGGTTCTTTCGGTGGGCGAGTATGGCCGCCCGGTAGGTGAGAGCGATATCACCTCTGAGGAGTTCCTCGAATACACGAAGTCGGTCTGGCGCATCCGGCCGGAAACCACGCTGCCAGGATACGCCCGAAAGCATCCGGCGCCGTTTCCCCTAGAGATTCCGAAGCGGCTGCTCAAGCTCTATTCCTACCGCGGAGACCTAATCTTCGATCCATTCTGCGGGTCTGGAACGACGTTGGTGGCAGCGAAGGGCCTTGGGCGGCGACCTCTCGGCTCCGACATCAGCGAGGAGTTCGTCGCCATCAGCCGAGCGAGGTTGGCGCAAGAGACATTGGAGTTCGGAGGCGACAAGTGACAAGTGCTGCAGGGCAGTTGACGGCAGAGATCCACGTTGGAGACTGCGAGACCATCCGTGAGCATCTGCGCGGGAGGCGGGCAGACTTCTGCTTCATCGATCCGCCCTACAACCAGCGCAAGCCCTACGCTGATGGGGTGTCCGACGACCTGCCGGCCGGCGCCTACTATCAGCTCGTGAAGCGGGCCGCGGCGCTAGGAATGGAAGTGGCGAACTCCCGTATGGCGGTGCAGGTATCAGTCAAGATCCTCCCGCTCTGGCTGTCCGCGCTGCAGGCATGTGGCCCCACGGAGCTCCATACCATCTGCGTTGAGAAGCGGGCGAAGGGCGTAAAGATCAACGGTCTTTTCAACCAGTGGGTGCCGATCATCGCGACCTGTAGGCCCCACACCCCACTGCCAGACCTGTGGAAAGACATACGGCTGCCCGGGGACGGCTACTTCTTCCGCGAGGAGAGGCCCGACCATCCGGCGCCGACATCTCTGGAGTTGACGAAGCGCGTGATAGAGCACTTCACGCGGCCGGGGAATCT
>CAZWRO010000344.1:0-1738 GCA_964635365.1 uncultured bacterium
GAGCAATCCCGTCCAACCCGGCCGGCCCCGTCCCCCGCAGCATATTCAGCAGCACCGTCTCCGCCTGATCGTCCGCCGTGTGTCCCGTGGCGATCCGGTCGGCCCGCACCGCCTCGGCCGCTCCCTCCAGCAGCTCGTAGCGAACCGAACGCGCCGCCGCCTCCACCGACAGCTTCTGCTCTCGCGCCACGGCCGTAACATCGCCCTTCCGCTCGACAAAGGGAACTCGCCGCGATCGCGCCTGGGCCCGCGCCTGCCGCGCGTCGGCGTCCGCGTCAGCCCCCCGCAGCCCGTGGTGCACGTGACAGGCCTGCAGCCGGCACCCCAGCCCCCGCCGCAGCTTCGTCAGCGCGTGCAACAAGGCCGTCGAATCCGGCCCCCCCGAAATCGCCACCAGCACCACCTCGCGCGGCCCGATCATCCGGTGCGCGCCGATGGTCGCCGACACCTTCGCCAGAAAAGAATCGGCCTTAAGCCTCGAAGAGGAGGTCCGGGAGGCGCCATCCCTCCTCGAGGAAGCGTCCGGTTGAGGCTGCGTTCTGCTCATCGAATCCCTCGGCCCTGTCCCGCCGCGGCCCCATGATCGCAAAAGGTATCGGCTCCCGATCGTGGGTCCGCGTCGCCAGCTTCGTGTAGTGGTCGGCCAACACCAGCAGCCGCCCGTCGGAATGCTTCAGCAGCCATTCCCTGATCGGCCCCACCACCTCCCTGTCGATCTGCTCGATCGCCCACACCTTGCGCTCCGGGCTGCCCTGGTGGCTAGCCTCATCCGGGGCCTCCACGTGCACCAGCACGAAATCGACCCGCGCCAGCTCCGCTTTCGCCGCCCGCGCCTTCGCCCCGAAGTCCGTCTCCAGATTCCCCGTCGCCCCCGCCACCTCCGGCGCCGAAAGCCCCGCGCACTTCCCCACACCCCGCACCAGATCCACCGCCGCGATCACCGCCCCCGGCGTCCCCCGCTGCAACGCAAACGAAGGCAGCACGCACGCCCTCCCCTGACCCCACAACCAGATCATATTCGCGGGAGGCTTCCCCTCCTCCCGCCGCCGCCGGTTCACCTCGTGCCCGTCCAGCAGCTCCAGCGAGTCGAACATCAACCCCCGCAGCATCTCCTCCGCCTCCCCCCGCGGCAGATACGGCTCGATCTCCCGGCCGATGATATCGTGCGGCGGCGTCGTCTTAACCTCCGGCGTTCCCTCCCGCCACACCATCACATGCCGATAGCTCACGCCGGGATAGAACTGCACCCGGCGCGTCCCCAGCCTCTCGTTGATAACCCCGATCAGCGCCCGCGCCTCGGCCGTAGACACCTCCCCGGCCGCATAATCGATCAGCGTCCTACCATCACACGTCACCAGATTGCATCGGAAAGCGACGTCCTCCGGGTTCAGGGGAATGTCCAGGCTCGCCGCCTCCAGCGGCGCGCGGCCCGTGTGATACTGCCGCGGGTCATACCCCAGGATCGACAGCGTCGCCACATCGCTGCCCGCCTCCATCTCGTCGGGAATCGTCTTCGCCAGCCCGCAGATCCCCTCCCGCGCGATCGCATCGCAGTTCGGCGTCTTCGCTGCCTGAAGCGGCGTCAGCCCCCCCAGCTCCGCCTGCGGCTCATCCGCCGCGCCGTCCATGATGATGATAACGTACTTCCCTAAGGATTGCGTCGAGGGATGCTCCATGGTCCCGTGAGTATAGCAATCACAAAGCCGCTCGGTCAAATGCCGAGCGGCCGTGCCGATTC
>CAZWRO010000345.1:0-1711 GCA_964635365.1 uncultured bacterium
CGGTATGGCCGGGGAGGCGGGTGGCCGGGGGGAGTATGGGTGATAGAAGGAGTTGAGCGTGGCATATCTATGAAAGCACGGAGGGACTGTCCGGAGACGCGCGGCGGAGGAAGCGACACGCGGGAGGAATGCAGTCGATGATGAAGAGGATATGTTTGCTGTTGGGGATGGTGGGAGCGCTGTTCGCCGGGGCGGCTGCTGCTGCGGCCGCGGGTCCCGAGATAGAGCAGGCGATTCGGGTGGGGCTGACTTACCGGCAGGAGCCTGAGTCGGTGATGGTCTCGGGGAAAGGAGCCTGGCAGGCGCGGAGCTTCGGCGAGGCGTTTGAGGGAGAGGTGAGGATAACGGCCGGACGGGGCGAGTTGGTGCTGGAGACAAGCGGTCGGCACGGGGGCGTGGGGCCGTGGATCGAGCTGTGGCCTGTGGATGGGGTGCCGTGGCTGACGATGGATGGGAGCCGGTATCGTGGGAAGCTGCGGGTGGCGCTATCCGACGGCGGGCGGCTGAGGGTGGTCAATACGGTGGGGCTGGAGGACTACGTGCGGGGGGTGGTGCCGAACGAGATGTTCCCGCACCCGGAGGCGTTCAAGGTTCAGGCCGTGATCGCGCGGACGTACGGGCTGTATGTGCGGGACCTGGAGCGGAAGCACCAGCGAGATGGATTCGACATCTGCTCAACCGGCCACTGCCAGGTCTATGGGGGCCGCGATTCCGAGAGAGAAACGTCGGATCGGGCGGTCGCGCTGACCGAGGGCCAGGTGCTGACCTACCGCGGGAGGGTGATCTTGTCGGCCTATCACTCGAACGCGGGGGGAGCGACGGAAGAGGTGGACGGGGCCTGGCCGGGGAGCGTCCGGGCGGACTTCCCGTATCTCTCGACGGTTCCTTCTCCCTATGACACGGCGGCGCGCGACCTGCCGGGGTACGAATGGTGCTATGAGTGGAACCGGACGACGACGACGGCGGAGATTCAGCAGCGCATCAGGTCCTTCGGGCGAGACATCGGCCAGGTGGAACGGGTGTCGGTGCGCGGCCGCACGCGGTCGGGGCGAGTGAATCGGCTGGAGATCGTAGGCACTCGCGGAAGGATGGTAGTGCGCAGGCCGTCGGAAGTGAGTGCCGTGTTGGGTACGCCGAACGGCAGGCTCAGTCTGGAGCGTCGCGGCAATCGGTACCAGATGACGGGTTGGGGATACGGACACGGAGTGGGGCTGTCGCAGCAGGGCGCGCTGGGCATGGCGCGCGCCGGCTTCAGCTACCAGGAAATCCTCGGGCACTACTACACCGATATCACGCTGACGGAAGACTACGGCCGCGGGGCCTCGCGGGCTCTGCAAGGGCCGGAGCTGGACTCGGGGGAGACGATCACCCTGGCTTCGTTCCGGGATGGCTAGCCGCCGGAACGGCGGACGGCTATCAACTGGGCGAGGATGCTGACGGCGATCTCCTCGACGGTGTCGGCGTTGATGTCGAGGCCGATGGGGGCGTGCACCCGGGCCAGGTCCTGCTCTGAGAACCCACGCTCGCGCAAGCGGTCCATCACCGCGGCCACCTTTCGCCTGCTGCCGATCAGGCCGATGTAACGCGCCTCGGTGCGCAGCGCTCCCGCGACGACATCTTCGTCCATGGTGTGGCCGCGGGGCGGCGAGCGGTCTCTTGTCGGCGAGCGCGCGCCGGGGGAGGGTGGGGGAGGGACGCCGAAGTGAAGGGC
>CAZWRO010000346.1:0-1685 GCA_964635365.1 uncultured bacterium
AATGCGCTCTATTCGGAATGCTTGATCTCGCTCGCGGCGACGGACGAGGAGCCGGAGACTCGCCCGGAGGACTTGAAGAGGCGCATGTAGCCGCGAATGAGTTCCTTTGCAGCTTGCTGCCCGGGGAGCAGAATCTTGCGGAGGTCCTTCTCGGTGGGACGCTGCTCGAAGGCCTTCTTGGCTGCGCGCAGGAAGGTCATGCTGATGGCGGTGGCAACGTTGACCTTGCAGATGCCGATCTGCACGGCCTCCTCCAGGGTGCACTCGTTCGGCTCGAGCGCGATGCCCTTCTTCTCGGCCTCGGCGCGAGTGCGAACGACGCCGCTGCTGCCGTGACAGACGAGAGGGAGGTTAGTGGCTTTGCGAAGCTCTTCAATTCGGTCGCGCCGAAGCGGCCAGATGTCGCCCCACATGCCGTGGATGGATCCCACCGCGGCGGCGAGCGAGTCGAGGCCGGTGCGCTCGACGAACTGCTTGGCCTGGGCGGGATCGGCCATGAGGGCTGCCACGTTGGCTCCCGCCTTCTCCCGCAGGTAGCTGACCTGGTCGGCTACCGAACGCTTCCGGAGGTCGTCGACCTGTTCGGTGGTGACGTAATCCTCGATCAGAGGTATCTTGCCCAGCTCGGCCTCGACCGGAACCCCGACGGCGTGGGCCATTTCGACGATTTTCGCCGAGGTCTCGATGTTCTTCTCCAGCGGCTCCGCAGAGCCGTCGTACATGAGCGAAGTGAAGCCGGCGTGGAGACACTGCACGTTCTGCAGGTAGCTGGTGCCGTGATCCAGATGCAACACGACCGGCACGCTGGCTTCCTCCGCCGCGGTCCGTACCATGGCGGTGGCCATCTTCAGGCCGGCGTACTTGATGGCGCCCTGACTGACTTGGAGTATTACGGGGGCCCGCTCTTCTTCGGCCGCCTCGACGACAGCCCGGACACATTCCATGTTGTTTGCGTTGAAGGCACCGACGGCGTAGCCCTCGGCCTGCGCTTGCTCTAGAAGCTCTTTCGACGTAACCAGTGGCATACCAATATCCTCCTCTGTTCCTCCGCCCGGTTGCCGCGTCCAGACGGCCGGCCCCGCTCGATTACCCCGGCCGCCCATACTCGCGTATAACTCGGACGTCCGCTATCGGCTAAAGAGGCTTTTCACCTCGTTGTACAGTTCGACGGGAACGGTCTTCAGCTCGCCGACGGCCTCCGCCAGCGGCACGCCGACGATATCGTTGCCCTGGAGGGCGGCCATGTGGTCGAACTTGCCCTCGCGCACCAGCTCGACGGCCTTGATTCCGACCCTAGTGCCCAGCCAGCGGTCGAAGGGGGTGGGGGAGCCGCCCCGAACGACGTGCCCCAGGCTGACGACTCGGGTGTCGATGCCGGAGCCCTTTTCGATTTCGGCGGCGATGAACTCGGCGATTCCGCCCAGCTTCTCGTGCCCGAACTCATCCTTCGCGTGCTTCGCGACGACGGCTTGCTCCGGTCGCTTGACGCCCTCGGAAACGACGACCAGACCCCATTCCTTCCCCCGCGCCCTGAGCGCGCGCATGTGATCGATCAGCTCGTCCAGGGCCAGAGGCACCTCGGGGATGAGAATCCAGTCGGCGCCCGCGGAGACGCCGGTGTGGAGGGCGACCCACCCGGCGTGCCGGCCCATCACTTCGAGCACCATCACCCGCCGGTGGGAGCG
>CAZWRO010000347.1:0-1680 GCA_964635365.1 uncultured bacterium
ATTATAGGGCAACCGCCCGGCCTCGTCAATAGTCAAAGCTCGCTCTCGGCCCAAGAAAATGCGCCAAAACTCTGACTTTATGCGGCCTCGCCCCCCAACCCCGCCTCCGCCACCCGCTCCGCCCACCCAGGCCCCCAGAGCGGCGTTTCTGAGCTATCTGCGCCGCCATGTCGTGCCGTCGGGTCGGTCCTCCAGCACGATCCCCAGCGCCGTCAGTTGCGTCCGCACCTCATCCGCGATCGCATACTGCCCCATCTCCCGCGCCTTCCGCCGCACCTCGATCAGGGCCTCCACCAGGTCGGCCGCCAGGCCCCCCTCCACCGCCTTCTCCTCAAGATTCAGCCCCAGCGTCCCGGCCAGACGGGTCAGCAAATCCCGCGCCGCCACCAGCCGCTTCCGTCCGCTCTCCGAAGAAGCGAAGTTCGCCCCGGCGTTCGCTCCCGCCCGATTCACCACTCCCACCAGCCCATGCAGCGCAGCCAGCGCACGCGGCGTGCTGAAATCATCGTCCATTGCTTCCTCGAAGTCCGCCTGCGCCCGCGCCGCGGCCTCCTCCAGCTCCACCACCTCCGCCCCGCCCGGCCTGCTCGGGGCCGCCGCCAACCTATCCAGCGTATGCTTGCCAATCCGCAGCCGCTCCAGCGCCCGCTCCGCCTGCTCCAGAGCCGCGTCGTTGAACGGAATGTCGCTCGCGTAATGGGCGGCGACAAAGCAGTAGCGCAGCGTCGGCCCCCCGACCTGTTCGAGCACCTCCCGCATCCCCACCACATTCCCCAGCGACTTGCTCATCTTCTCCGACTGCTCGGGGTCGTCGGACCGCACCATGTTCAACATACCGTTATGCATCCAGATGCGCGCAAAGGGCTTCCCCGTTCCCGCCTCCGATTGCGCAATCTCGTTCTCGTGATGCGGGAACATGAGATCCGATCCTCCCCCGTGAATATCGAAGCCCTCCCCCAAGTACTTGGTGCTCATCGCCGAACACTCGATGTGCCACCCGGGTCGACCCGGCCCCCAGGGACTCTCCCAACTCGGCTCTCCCGGCTTCGCCGCCTTCCACACGAAGAAATCCCGCGAGTCCCGCTTCCGCCGGTCCTCCTCCACCCGCGCCCCCACGATCTGTGCGTCCAAGTCCCGCCGCGACAGCCGCCCATAGGCCGCAAAGCTCGGCACGTGGAAAGCCACATCCCCGTCGATCTGATAGGCATGCCCCGTCTCTATCAGCCTCTGCACCAGCGCGACGATCTCCGGAATATGCTCGCTCGCCCTGGGCATGATCGTCGGTGGCAGCGCTCCCAGCTCGGCCAGCTGCTCTAAATAGCTGTCCGTGTACTCCGCCACAATCTCGCGCCAGCCCCTTCCGCTCGCCTCCGCCGCGGCGAAGATCTTGTCCTCGATATCCGTCACATTCGTCACATAAGTGACTTCATACCCCCGGTAGCTCAGCCACCGCCGCACCACATCGAACACCACCGCATGACGGCCATGCCCCACGTGCGCCGGCGCGTAGGGGGTCACGCCGCACACATACATCCCCACCTTCCCCGCCTCCCGCGGCGCGAGCTCCTCTTTCCGGCGCGTCAGCGTGTTGTAGATCTCCACGGCCATCGCTACCTCACTGACAGGCGCGTCTTCTGGGCCTGCCTCACTAGCAGGCGTGTCCTAGGCCCGCCTCATACC
>CAZWRO010000348.1:0-1678 GCA_964635365.1 uncultured bacterium
CGGAGCTGCATAGGGGGCAGCACCGGTCAGAGCTGCATGGAGGGCCGGAGCAGTCGGACCTGCATTTGGATGTGATGGATGCGCTGGGGGCGCTGGAGGAGGGGGATAGGGAGCTGGTGGTGATGCGTTATGTGGAGGAGATGAATAGCCGGGAGATTGGGGAGGCGCTGGGGAGGCCGGAGGGCACGGTGCGAAGGCGGCTGGCGAAGTGTAGGGAGCTGCTGGCTCGGCGGCTGGCGCAGTGGGGGCCGGAGGAGGCAGAGTGATGGAGGAGCGCGAGGTGGACGGGCGGCTGACGGAAGTGTTGCAGAAGGGGCTGGCGGTGACGCGGGAGCGGGAGGAGGCGATGTGGGGGGAGCTTGCGGCGCGGCGGGCGCGGGAGGTGGCGGCATGGAGCGCGTTCGTGGGCGCGGTGGTGTGTATGACCAGGAACTTGCGGCCGGCGATGCAGGCGTGTGCGTGGCCGGGGCCGTTTTACCAAGGAGAGTGAGGAGGAAGACGATGAACGAACATGAGACGAGAGAGCAGACAGAGCAGGCTGAGGAGACAAAGGAAGCAAAGAAGAAGCGAGGCCCGACCTCGGCGCACAACGGTCACGTTGTGGGGCTGCCCGCGAAGCGCGTGGCGGTGAACGGACTGCTGGACCTGCGAGGGGTTCCGGTGGAGCAGCTCGCGGAGGCCGAGTCGATCGTCGTGAACGGGGTGGTCCTGCTGGACGAAGGCAATCGCAATGGACTGGCCGGAGTGGCGGAGTCGCATGTGAACGGGACGGTGACAGTGGTGGACCCGGACACGCGGGTGGTGGTCGAGCCGAACATGGACTTCTCGAAGGCGACGGTGGAGGCGATGCCGTCGGGGCAGAAGGTGATGTTGGTTGGGAACGTGTACTTCAAGCCGGACGTGCCGGCGGAGCTGATTGCGGAGAAGTTCGAGAAGCTGCACGTGGTCGGCATACTGATTGCGTGCGAGGGTGTGTACGGCGCGCTGATGGGGAGGATGGAGCGGACGGGCGTGAGCGTGACGCTGCCGGACGACGTGGGCGCGGTGATGCGGTCGGTCGGTGTGAGCCGGTGGACGAAGGAGTACGTGGAACGGCTGGACGATGGGACGACTTATGTGAACGTCGGCGTGACGAGGGTGCCGGAGGAGATGCCGGTGGAGCTGGTGGAGCGGAAGATCGCGTCCTACCATAACGTGGGGGTCACGAAGGCGCCGAGGGCGATCCTGGCGCTGCTGAGGTCGCGCTGCGGAACAGACCAGGGGACGTTCAAGGCGGATGATAAGGAGGAGCGGGAGTAGGACGCGAGTGAAGCCGCGATAGACGTTGTGACGAGATAGGGAACGGGCCCGGTGAATAGCCGGGCCCGTCTTCTTTGGGCGAGGGGGAGGAAGGGGCAGGAGCAAGTCGCCTCCGCCAAGGCTACGGGGGGCAAGGCTCCCCCCCAACGGGAAACGGCGGGATCCTTCGCTTTGCTCAGTAGGACGGGATAAACCGCAGAGGCGCAGAGCGCGCGGAGGAGAAAGGCGGGGTCCTTCGCCTTGCTCAGGATGACAGTATGGAGGCGTGCGCGGGAGCGCACGAGATCCCTCGTCCCTACGTGCTCCTTCGCGATAGGCCTCGTAGCACTTCGCTCCCGCGGGATGACAATAATGGCGGGCGGCGGGACACGGCCTGGGC
>CAZWRO010000349.1:0-1655 GCA_964635365.1 uncultured bacterium
GACTGTCCGGTACATTCTTGCTTACTGCTTGTGGCGACGATCTGTTGCTTGTATCTCCGCGGGCCTCTGGCCGGGGGTCTATTCAGGGGGTCTCCGGACCTCTGTCGGGAGACCGATTTAGAGGGTCCGCGACCCCTCGTTTTACGCCGACGGAACGGGCGGGAGGGGGCCGGGTTCGCCGGGGCGAAACGAGGTCCAACAGGAGGCCGACGAGCATGATTATCGACACCCACGTTCACATTGGCAGGGGCGAAAAGCTGGATGACACCTACCAGATCGACCAATCGCTCGCGGTCGTGCTGGAGCAGATGGCGGAGTCCGGCATCGACAAGAGCTGCCTCATGGCCGTCTCCTACGAGGACTACGCGCCCGGCAACGAAGAGGTGCGAGCCGCCGTCGCTGCCCATCCCGACAAGCTCATCGGCTACGTGCGCACCAACTTGAGTAATGAGGAGAAGGCCTTGGCGGAGGTGCGTCGATGCTTCGAAGAGTACGGCTTCCGCGGCCTCAAGATGCACCCGGCGCTGGGCGACGGCTTCCCCACGCGAGGCCTTATGGACCTCCTCGGCGAGTACGGCCGCCCGCTGCTGCTCCACACCGAGCCGGATCTGCAGGCGATAGACGCCATCGAGCACTTGGCCCGGGCCTACCCGAAGGTGCCGGTGATCTTCGGCCACATGGGAGGCTTCAAGGCGTTCTGGCCCGGCCTCGTCAAGCTCTGCGCGGTGGAGGCGAAGCAGATCGACAACCTCTACCTCGACACCGCCTTTGTATTTTTGCACCATTGGATTCGCCTCGCGGTGGACATCTGCGGGCCCGAGAAAGTGTTGTTCGCGAGCGACGGCCCCGTGGCCCATCCCGGTATCGCCATGAAGCAAATCGAGCTGTGCCACTTCACCGATTCAGAAAACGCGGCGATCCTGGGGGGCAACGCCAAGCAGCTCCTCGACCTCTAGCTTCTCCGCAAAGTCGCGCGCGTGGAGGCCTGCTGGCGTCTGCCTCGACGCTCTTCATTACATCTCAAACACGCCGCGGGAAGAGGGCCTGGTGGCGTCTGCCTCGACGCTCTTCATTACATCTCAAACATGCCGCGGGAAGAGGGCCTGGTGGCGTCTGCCTCGATGATCTTCATCTCATCTCAAATCCGCTCGAATCTGTGGAATAGGTCCATGCGGCTCTCCGAACGGGACCAGGCGGGAGCCGAGATTAACAGCAGAGGCGTGGACCGTGGGTCAACGCAAACACAGTGAGGATAGCCGCGCGCTTCAGGCCGCCGCCTTCGGGGCGATAAGCCCCGCCCAGGGCGGCGAGACAGGCCGAAGGGCGCGGTCTTCGCGTCGGCCGGGCGCAAACCGATTCCCGGCCTCCTCCTCCCCCGCTCCACGCACGCAGGTCAGCTGAAGCGCCACGGATCGTGGCGTGGCTTAAGCGCCGCTCAGCGCAACGTGGCTCATACGCCGCAGACTAGCGGCGTAGCTGAGGCGCCGCAGACTAGCGGCGTAGCCCACAGGGGGGTGGGGACGTGGAAACGGTGGGAGTGTTCGCTGGAGTCGGGGGGAAGGTCGCGTTGGCGATTGCGCTGGCGCTCGCCGGTACCGCGGCCGCGCGCTATTTCCAGCAGGCCCGCCATGGGTGGCGGCCCGGCCGCGGGAAAC
>CAZWRO010000350.1:0-1650 GCA_964635365.1 uncultured bacterium
CGCATGACGCCATCCTATCGCCGCCGGGGCGGGGCGGTCAAGCCCCGTCTCTTCGCCGGCTTCCCTCCGGGAGGGCGAGGCTTCGGCCCAAGCTCAGCCGAGCGGCTCCGGCCGAGCCGAATCCGAGCTGGCCCGGCGCGCCCCGCGGCTCGCCGGGAGCCGATGACGTAGGATAAGTTTCGCACTTTCGGATGGGGACAGTCCTCGACCTGGTCGATAGACGGAGACCGGGTGGTCGTGGGCGACCAGGGAGGAGGACTGTGCGATGTCGGAGAATGAATCGGCGGGACCGGGGCGGGGCTTGAGCGGAATCTTGCGGTTGGACCGGGAGAAGATCGGGAAGCACTTGGGCGCGGTGGTGCGCGACACGGTCGAGGAGACCTTGAACGCGCTGCTGGAGGCCGAGGCCGACCGCCTCTGCGGGGCGCGCCGCTACGAGCGGACCGGGGCGCGGAAGGACACCCGCGCCGGGCACTACCCGCGGAATCTTCAGACGCGCGCCGGCGCCGTGGAGCTGAAGATGCCGAAGCTGCGCAGCCTGCCGTTCGAGACGGCGATCATCGAGCGCTACCGGCGGCGGGAGAGCTCGGTCGAGGAGGCCTTGATCGAGATGTACCTCGCCGGGGTCTCGGTCCGGCGCGTGGAGGACATCACCGAGGCGCTGTGGGGCTCGCGGGTGAGCCCCTCGACGGTGAGCGCGCTGAATCAGAAGATCTACGGGAAGATCGACGCGTGGCGGGAGCGGCCCATCGAAGGCGAGCACCCGTACGTCTACCTCGACGGGATCTCGCTGAAGCGCAGCTGGGGCGGCGAGGTGCGCAACGTCGCGGTCCTGGTGGCCGTCGGCGTGGACGCCGAGGGCTTCCGCGAGGTCTTGGGGGTCGTCGAGGGCGCGAAGGAGGACAAGGAGAGCTGGGGCACCTTCCTGCGGAGTCTGAAGCGCCGGGGGCTGAAGGGGGTGAAGCTCTTCATCTCGGACAAGTGCCTGGGGCTGGTCGAGGCGCTCGGCGAGCTCTACCCCGAGGCGCGCTGGCAGCGCTGCGCGGTGCACTTCTACCGCAACGTCTTCACGGCGGTGCCGCGGGGGAAGATGCGCGAGGTCGCGACGATGCTCAAGGCCGTCCACGCCCAGGAGAGCCGCGAGGAGGCGGCGAAGAAGGCAAAGGCCGTGGCGGAGAAGCTCGAGGGGATGAAGCTGAAGAAGGCCGCCCGACTCGTGCGCGACGGGATCGCCGAGACGTTCAGCTACTACGCCTTCCCGCCGGAGCACTGGCGGAAGCTCCGGACGAACAACCCGCTGGAGAGGCTGCTTCGGGAGATCCGCCGGCGGACGAGGGTGGTGGGGTGCTTCCCCGACGGGCGGTCGGCCTTGATGCTGGCCGCGGCGAGGCTTCGGCACGTCGCGGGGACGAAGTGGGGGACGCACCGGTACATGGACACCGGCCTGCTGCGCGAGGCGGAGAAGGCGGCAAGCGCGGTGGCGGGCTGAGGGCGCACGAGGTGCATGGCCTCCCCCTCGGGGGAGGCCATGCAGGGGAGTCGACCCGGATCGAGGCAAACCTCAAAGAAATGTGCGAAAGAAACTGGACACTACCGCGGACGGTCTTGGTGCTCGACAACGCCACGTACCATACGACGCGGGCGACCCTC
>CAZWRO010000351.1:0-1648 GCA_964635365.1 uncultured bacterium
GTCAGGCGGGAGCTTGAGGCGCTGGGATACCTGTAAGGGGGCGCGGCCAGACGAGCACCGTCACCGAGAGATTGGAGCAGGCTCTCGCCCGGTCGGCTCCGCGATTGCTCCCGCCTCCAGCGTCTGCGGCTCCATCAATCGCTCTGTGCTCTTCGGCTTCACGACGACACCCAACGGCAGCCAATCATCCCATGGCATGTTCCTCGGTGGGTCCCATCCCTCTCGATGCACGTAGAAGTGCTTCCAAGACGTCACGCCAATGCGTTCGCCCAACCGAGCCAGCCGGTCGTCATCTACATCCTCGAGGCGAAGTTCATCACCCTCCCTGTACGAGCGCCAGCCCTCCGCCCATCGGTGTCTGTCGTAGGCGTCGGGGCGGAGGAGCACGTCGGCGCCCCAGGTGAGGCCCTCGGCCTGGAGCCTCTCCCACTGCTCCTGGCTCAGCCTCGCGAACAGAAGGTAGGGGTGCAGGTCTTGGAGCCGCCCCCTCACTTGCGTCCGAAACGCATGACGGTACGCGTTCCTCGTATCGGTGGGAGCTCCATAGATGAGGTGCCAGCCATACCTCCTCTGCGCGGGCGTGAGCGGCCGGAGGAGCTGGCCGAACATCCTGAGATCGAGGGGGACTCCCACCGCGTCGTCGCGGCCTGCATCCAGGTCATCGGGAAGGACGGCGTCCACCCAGTGATCGAGTGTGGAGACCGCCTCCTGGGAGAGGAATACGTCGCGGCAAGCGTCGCGGTGGTAATCGCGGAACCGCAAGAACTCTCCGGCGTCGCCCCACTCCCAGCTCACCCCGCCGTCGCTGAGGTAGAGGATTCCCGGCCCAATCTCCAGGCGGCTCGCGATGGTCGCGGCCTGCAGCGCGCTGAGGGCATTCAGTTCTGGCGCGCCGTCCGGATAGAGCTTCCCGAGAGCCAGGTCGAGGTCCCGCTCCGGCTGCCAGAAGCAATCGGACACGATGTGTAACCCGGAGCGCGCGGCGACCAGTTCCTGGAGCTGCCAGAGCGCGTAGGTCCCGCCAGGCTCAATTGGCAAGGACAGGGAGGCGAGGAGTGCTTCGTTCTCGCGCGCCAACGGATGCTGCCGCCGCAACTGTCTCGCCACTTCTTCCCGCTGCTCGCGGCGATGCCGGGCCCGCTGCGCCTCGTCGTACATCTTCTGGGCCTCTTGCTCGCCGATTTCTTCGCCGAGCAGGCGCCGCAGCTCGATCTGGGCGGAGATCTGAGCATAGTCGGAGTACTCCAGACGAGGGTCGAATACGAGCGCAAGGCCGGGTAACCTAATGCCCATGGCCTCATAGTCTGTGCTGAGCGGATTGGCAATCCAGAAGAAGCCGCCGAATGCTCCCTGGTTTCCGAACTCCAGGTGGACGTCCCCGAGGCGCGGCTCGACCCACTCCCAGTCGTCCCAGTGGGCCGGCTCACCGAAGTATGACTTCCCCGATTCCGCCCATTGCTCTAGGCGCGGCTCTATCGCCTCCCGGAGCATCGCCTGCTGTGCCGGTGTCCATTCAGACGAAGAACCCCCGTAGCCGCGGCTCGGCTGGAGCCGCGCGAGATCTTCCTCCGACAAGCTCAGGAGGAACTGCGAGAACGCCCGGCGGGGCGGGTCCAGCACGGCGAGGAGGATGAGATCATCCACGCCA
>CAZWRO010000352.1:0-1641 GCA_964635365.1 uncultured bacterium
TGGCATACACGCGCAAGACCTGGGGGGCGTAGGCGGTGCCCTGCGCGGGCAGGAGATGGCCTACGCGCTCCGTGGCATGGGTCACGAGATTGTCCAGTCTACGATGGGCCAGACCATCCGCGAGCGGTTCCGTGGGACGGATCGGCCAAACGCGGTGATCCTCACCGGCACTTGGCACCAGTTGCTGGCCGGTAGTTCCAACGCGGTCATCATCGCCGACGCCTGCGACGAATACGCCATTCCCTGCCTTTGGTGGTATGGATCGAATGGGGCGATCTGGGCACAGCCCGACCCGAGCCCCACGAAGCGGGCCGAAAGCACGACGCGCATTCTGGACCTCATCCGCGAACGGCCGTTCATTGGCGTGATCTGCCCCTACTCGCGGGACATCTATCATCGGTATGGCATACCTCTAAGCCAACTGCACGTCGTGCCCAGCGTGTTTGATGAGCAACTGTTCGCCCCGCGCACCACCGCCCGCGAGGAGCGCGTGCGCGAACGTCTGCGGTTCAAATTTGGGATTCCCGAGGGTGCCTTCGCGGTCGGCTGCGTCGGGACCATCCCGAGTTCCAAGGGCGGCGAGTATCTCATTGAAGCCTTGGCCCTGGTGCAGAACGAGTTGCCGGACATGCACCTCGTGTTTCTCCACACGCCGATGGCGAACCTCTCTGCGAAGAAGGCCACGAGCGCGGATAAAAAGATAGTCGGCAATTCCGAGCAGGACTGTTTGCGTGAGACTATGGCACTCGCGGCCAAGTTCGGCCTGGCCGACCGGGTCCATTTCCTCGGCACGCGGTTCATGCGCGTTGGGATGCCGGGTTTCTATTGGGCGCTGGATGCCTATGCGAGCCCGAGCCGTGCCGACAACCTGCCCCAGCCGCCGGTAGAAGCGCAGTTGTGTGGTCTGCCGACGTTGCTATGGCGGGGCGTGTGGTGCGACTTTATTGCAGGGCCGGACTGCGTCCAAGTCCCCATCGGTAGTGTCGATGTGGACGACTACGGCCTTGAAATTCCCGTTGCCAATCCGGCCACACTTGCACAGGGCCTTCAGGCCCTACGCAACCGGCCGGCGACCGAGGCCACCCGAGAGTGGGCCGTTCGCAAATTCGGCCACGCGAACGCCTCGGTGATGATAGCGGCCCTTGAGGAACTCCGTGACATAGCCATCGACCGCGATCAGGTCCGCGTGGGCGATCAGGGTGAGGACGCGATTGTCGGGTACGCCGCTGCTGCGGAGCGCATTGAAGCGGAACTCGGCGGTCCCCCTGGCCGCAAGGTGTTGGACATCGGCTGCAACACCGGCGACGGGATGACGGAACTCGCCCGCCGCTGGCCGGAGTCGCGTTTGTTTGGCGTCGAGCCCGTCAACCGCTTTGCTGAGATCGCGCGTGGAAGAGGGCTGCCCATCGAGAGCACGTCTGCCGAGCGTCTGCCGTATGACGACAACTCGTTCCATTTCGTCTTCTGCCGCCACGCGATTGAGCACATCCACGACCGCGACAAGGCCATGTCCGAGGCCCAGCGCATCTTGATGCCGGGCATGTATATGTACCTACAGGTGCCAATCGAGCCCGGCGGCACGACCAACTTCCGGCACCATTCCCCATTCACAAGCGCCGCTGAAGTTCGGGCGCTCGGGGA
>CAZWRO010000353.1:0-1636 GCA_964635365.1 uncultured bacterium
TGGCCGAACAGGTTTCGGTGACCGGCACCATTCGCGCCCACCGCGAGGCCGCCATAGGGGCGCAGATATCGGCGCGCGTGACCGAGGTGCGAGTCCGCGAGGGCGACCCGGTTACCGAGGGCCAGGTGCTCATAACCCTGGATCGAACCCAGGCCGAGAGCCAAGCGCGGCAGGCTCGAGCCGGAGTGGAAGCGGCGAGGGCCGGCCTGGAAGGCGGTTCCAGGCGACTGGAAATCATCCAGCAGGGCGCGCGGACGGAAGAGCGCGCCATCGCGCGCAGCCGGCTGGAGCAGGCCGAGTCGGCCCTGCGCACCGCCTCCGCGGACCTGGAGCGGCTGCGCGGGCTGTTCGAGCAAGGAGCCGTCTCCAGGCAGCAGTTGGACGCGGCAGAGACCGGCTATGAGACCGCACGAACCAATCGTGACGCCGCCCTCCAGTCGCTGGAGCTGATGGAAAGTGGAGCGCGCCCGGAGGAGATCCAGGCCGCTCAGAAGGACGTCGAGGCCGCCGCTGCCATGCTGGAACAAGCGGAAGCAGTTCGGGCCCAGGCCGAGGAGATGCTCGCCTACACAGTGATTCGCTCGCCCCTCACCGGGGTCGCCTACGAGCGGAACATCGACCCGGGTGAGATTACCTCGACGATGGGCGGGCCGCCGCTGCTGCGCGTTGCCGATCTCTCCTCCGTCTACTACGAGGCCACCGTTGCCGAGCGCCACGCCCTGGCAGTACGCGCCGGACAGCGGGTGGCGGTGACTCTGCCCGCCAACGGCGACGATGTGCTGGAAGGCAGCGTGGAGCAGCTCGTGCCCGTCGCCGATCCGGCCAGCCGGGAGTTCCTGGTTCGCATCTCACTGCCCGATTCCAGCCGGATCACCAGGCCTGGAGTCTTTGCGCGAGGCGCTGTCGTGGTGGCCGAACGTGAAGACGCAGTCGTGGTGCCCAAAGACGCCCTCGTCGACCGAGGCGACCACCGCGTCGTCTTCGTCGTCACCGATGGTCAGGCCGAAGAGCGCGTCGTCGAAGTCGGGCTGACCGACCGGACTCGGGCGGAGATACTGTCTGGCGTACAGGCCAACGAAACTGTCGTCGTGGTCGGCGCCCAGGGCCTCCGGGACGGCGACTTTGTCCGCGTTCAGGAAGCCGGAGGCGACTAGTTTATGTGGCTGACTCGCGTATCCATCCTCCGACCGGTCACCATCACTATGGTGGTGCTGGCGATCGTCGTTCTCGGACTCGTCTCCATGAGTCGGGTGCCGGTCGACCTCTATCCGGACATAGAGTTCCCTTGGGTGACGGTGGTCGCCAGCTACCCTGGAGCGGGCCCCGAAGAGATTGAGACGCTAGTAACCAAACCGCTGGAGGATGCCGTCAGCACCATCAGCGGCGTGAAGAACGTCACCTCAACCTCGGAAGAGGGTCTTTCGGTGGTGTCGATCGAGTTCTACCTCGGCACCGAACTCGACACCGCAACCAACGACGTGCGAGAGAAGGTTGACGCGGCCGGATTCGAGCTGCCCAGAGACATGGATCCCCCGGTGATCCAGAAGTTCTCGCTCTCGGCAATACCCGTAATCTCGTTCGCCCTGTCGAGCCCGCGGCCCCCCCAGGAGCTGCGGCGAATCGCCGACGACGTGAT
>CAZWRO010000354.1:0-1619 GCA_964635365.1 uncultured bacterium
GGGAGGAGGGTGAGGGGTCGGCGGAATGAGGGGGGGCTGAGGGCGGCGAAGAGAGAGGAGGTTGGATAGAAGGGACTGATAGCAGATAGCAGAGATGATGGATAAGGATAGGGAGGAAGAGAAGGCGGGCGGTGCGGAGGAGGCGGGGCCGGGGTGGCGGAATGGCCACGGTAAATGGTGAACGCGAGAGAGTTGGAGGCTACGAGCGGGGAGGCCCGCGCGGGGCTCGACGCCCACAGGAGGACCTGGGCAGTGTGGGTTATCGGAGCGGCGGTTGCAGGCCTCGCATTCGTCCTCTCATGCTACGTTGACGGTCTCTGGGACCGGCTCGACGACGCCTACATCACCTATTCGTACGCAAAGCGTCTGGCCGCGGGGCAGGGGTACACTTTTTCGCCGGGAACGCCGCCGACCTATGGGACGACGACGGTGCTGTGGACGTTGTTGCTGGCGGGGGTCGCCCGCCTCGGTGTGGCACCACATGTGGCCGCGGTGTGGCTGACTTCGGCGGGATTCGCGGCAACCGCGGTGTTGATGTTCTTGGTGGGAACGCGACTGGGCGGCCTCGCGGTTGGGGTTCCGGTGGGGTTGCTGTCGGCGCTGAACCTTGCGGCATTTTTCCGCTCGGGTGGGATGGAAACCGCGCTGCTGACGGCTCTTATCGCGGCGCTCGCACTGGTTCTGCTCGGCCGGCGGCGCAGGTGGGTTCCGGGGATTCTGCTGGGGTTGCTGGTGCTGACGCGGCCGGATGCTGGATTGCTGGCGGCGCTGGTGCTGGGGGGGTGGGCGCTGCGCCGCGGCGAGAGGGAGTTGCTGTGGACGAACGCGCTGGCGGCGGGGCTGGTCTATCTGCCATGGGCGGTCTACGCGCTGGTGACGTTTCACGACTTGGTGCCTTGTTCGCTGCGCGCGAAGCACGCGATGCCGAGCGTCGGCGGGCGCATGAACCTGCGCTTCTTCTTGAGCGCGTTCATGCCGGGGGTGTGGGGGCGGCGGGTCTTCTGGGTGGTCGCCGCGGTGGGCGGGGTGGGTGCGGTGGCGACTTTCCTGCGCCAGGCGCGTCTCCGGCCGGTGGTGCTCTGGGCGCTGCTGTATTGGTATGTGCTCGCGGTGATTGGGCATGCTCCCGACCATAGCTGGTATTACGAGCCGCCCCTGGCGTTTACTGGGTTGCTGGGGGTGATGGGGGTGGAGGCGGTGACGCGGCGGCGGTCGGGTAGGGCGGGGGCGGTTGCGTACGGTGTGGCGGTGGCGTTCGGGCTGATCGTGTTTGCGTATTCGAACTGGGTCGCCATCGAGCCAGCGCGCAACAGGATGTCTCACCTAGAGGTGCTGCAGACGTTGGCGCTGCGGGTGCGGGAGCTGTCGGAGCCGGACGATCTGGTGGCGAGCGAGGATGTTGGAAAGCTGGCCTATTGGAGCGAGCGTCGCATCCTCGATCTGCGAGCGTTGAATTCGCCGGAGGTGGTGGTGCGGGCGAGGGCGAGGAATATGGGGGCGATCCTGCGAGGGTGGGAGCCGGACTTCGTGTTGCTGTTGGGGTGGGAGGGGATACCCGAGATCGAGCAGGGCTACGTGGCAAGGTATCGGGTCCGATACTGGAACGACCAGGACTATGT
>CAZWRO010000355.1:0-1605 GCA_964635365.1 uncultured bacterium
CAGGAGCCGGAGAGCAGTGACCCACAAAGAGCGGATCTTGACGGCCTGCCGGGGACAAGTGCCGGATCGCCTCCCCTGGGCGCCTCGAATGGACCTGTGGTACAAGGCCCGCGCCGAAACGGGCAGGCTGCCAGAAGCCTATCAGGATCTGTCGTTGCGCCAGCTCACAGATGCGCTCGGCCTCGGGTATCACGCTGTGGTCCCCGATTTCCGCGACCTGCGCACCCCCGAGGATACGGTCGACCGGGGCCTCGGTATCTATCGGCTGAGGAACCTACCCTTTGAGACGCGGCTCTGCGGCGTTTCTCGCACGGCGACGCAGGAGGGAGATGTCACGCGGGTGGTCTATGGCACCCCCAAGGGTTCGGTCTCCTGCGCCTTCAGCTACACCGAGGAAATGAAGCGGGCGGGGATCACGATTCCATGGATAACCGAACACGTCTTCAAGACCATCGATGACGTTCCCGCCCTCGCTCACATTTTCTCCCATCTGCAGGTGGTTCCGAACTACGACGGCTATCGCGAATGGCACGATTGGGTGGGCGAGGCCGGAGTCGCTGTCGCCCACGGGAACAGCGCCGCCTCTCCCATGCACCACATGCTTCACGATCTGATGTCGATAGAGGATTTCTTCTTCAACCTTCATGACCACCCGAAGCAAATGGCGGCGCTGGCTGACAGCATGGATGGTTGGTTCGATCAGATGCTGAAGGCTCTGGCGGAGAGCCCGGCGGAGATCATCTTCATGGGCGCCAACTACGACGCGGCCGTCACCTCTCCGCCGTTCTTCGAGGCCCACATCCTTCCTTGGCTGGCGCAGGAGGCGGAGGCGGCACACCGCCATGGCAAGCTGCTGTTGACTCACACCGACGGTGAGAATGCGGGGCTGACTTCGCTTTACTGTCGTTCGGGCCTGGATATCGCCGATTCCGTCTCCCCGACTCCCCTGACCAGGTTGACCCTGGCCGAAGCCATCGAACAGCTTCCGGGCATCACCATCTGGGGTGGCATACCCTCCGTGGCACTGCTGCCGGATAGCATGAGCGACCGCGAGTTCGAACGTCTCGTCGACGACGCGATCGCGCTCGTCTCCGGGAGACCTCATTTCATACTGGGCATCGCGGACACGACTCCACCGGAGGCGAACCTGGACAGGATCCTGGCAATCAGCGAACGAGTGCAATGAGGGTTCGGAGGGCACGAAACAGGCTCTAACGCGACTCAAGTCTCAGGAGGTCTGAATGGTTGGGAAGTTGGCGATGACGGCGGTGTTGGCGGCCTCGATGTGGGCCCTTCTTAATCCGCAGGGGTGCGCGGGAAGCGCGGCGACTGGGCGCTTGCTGGGGCGTACTGAATCGTGGGACTATGCGCCGGCGATGCGGGAGGTGGCGACACGCTTCACCGGCCGGGAAGGGGTAGTGCTGCATCTGGGGGATTCGATCACCTACGCCAGCCCCTACACGGCGTGGGCCCGAAACGGCGCCGGCAAGACCCCGGAAGAGGAGGCGGTCCTGCGCTGGAGTCACTGCGGTGAGCAGAACGATCTCGACGGATGGTATCTGGCAAGCCATGACGTGGCCTTCTGTCGAAGCTTCACCGCGGCCT
>CAZWRO010000356.1:0-1582 GCA_964635365.1 uncultured bacterium
GCGTAGACGGTATCCGATACCTCGAGCAGATCGCGCTCCGCCAACACCCCACCGCGGGAGGCGTTGATGACCTGTGCCCGGACGTCGTGCACGCCGCCAAGGGGCGGCCGCCCCGCTCCGGCCAGCAGCGCCCGCGCCTGCGTCGTCTCGGCCAGCAGGCGACGCACCTGCTCCAAATCGCCCGCAGGCTCGACCTTCTCCGCCAGCTCCTTGCCCAGCGACGACGACGCCTGCTCCCGCAGGCGCTGTCTGATCGCGTCGTATTCTAATACTCGTAGTGTTCGCGGATCCATAAGAGTGCCCTCGACTCAGGCAGCCTAGTTTACCACACCACCGAAACACGCGAAAAGGCCCGCCTCAGGCGGGCCCCCTGCCGACTTCGGCCTTGCCGGGCGCAAACAAGCCCCCACGCCCGGCCGCCCCCTCACCTCTCCCGTTGCAGCCCCTGCGTCACCAATCGCGCCGCCGTACCCGTCCCCTCCTCCACCGAAGTCTCCCCAATCCACATCAGGTCGAGCTGGTCCTGAATGAACGTGCTCACCCGATCCCATTCCGGTATATTCGGCGCCTGCCGCGCGTACCCCAGCGCCTCCACCAGCACCCGCCGATCGTACTCGACCTCGGCCTCCAAATATGGCCCGTTCGCCACCGACTGCCGCGACGGCTGCTTCTCCAGCTCCTCCGCCATCACCGCCTGCGCCCTCGGCCCCAGCAGAAACTTGAACAGCTCCCACGCCTCCTGCGGGTGCTCCGTCGCCGACGCAATCGCATAGTTCTCCATCCCCAGCAGCGTCGCGTGCTGCCTCTTCATCGGCAGCGGCGCGATGTCCCACCGCAGCGCGGGCGCCTGCTGCATCGACTGAATATCCCACGCCCCCGTCTGGAACATCGCCACCTGCCCGTTCACGAACATCGAGATGTTCTGCCTCCGCTCCGCCATCGTCGTCGGCGGACACACCTCCCATCGGTGCCGCAGGCCCACCAGGAACTCGAGCGCCTCCCGCGCCCCCGACCCATCCAGCAAGCACCTCCGCCCCGAAGCATCCAGAATCTCCCCCCCGCTCGACCAGATCCACGGGTACACCCGCGCCCCCCAGAAGTCGATCACACACCCGAATCTCCGCCGCTCCGGGTCCGGATCGTCCACCGTCAGCCGCCGCGCGGCCGCCAGATAATCGTCCCACGTCCAGGTGTCATCCGGATACCCCAGCCCCGCGGCATCGAACAAGTCCTTGTTATAGAACAACACGTACACCGAAGTGTACCGCGGCAGCGAGTACAGCGGCCCCTCATACCGACACAGCTCCACCAGCCGTGGATAGAAGTCCTTAAGATCGAACTCCGGGTCGCCCGCAATCAGCGGGTCCAGGTCCAGCAGCGCCCCGTTCGCCGCCAGCGGAATGAAGTAGGCCCCGTGAATGGACATCACGTCCGGCGCCTCCCCCGCCGCCACCATCGCCTGCAGCTTATCCATCGACCGGTCGCCCGGCTCGTTGATGATCTCCACCCGAAGGCCCGGATGCTCCGCCTCGAACTCCGCGCAGAGCTGCTGGTTCACGGCCAGCTCGCCCGGCCGCGTCCA
>CAZWRO010000357.1:0-1580 GCA_964635365.1 uncultured bacterium
GGCAGGCCCCGGGCGGCGCGGCGTCGAGGGGACCGGCGGACCCGACGCCAGCCGAAGATCTCTCGGTCGGTGACGGCCGCCAGATTTGCTGCCGGCAGGCGGAAGCCTTCGTTGAGCGGGCGTTCGGAAAGTACGAGGTGGCCGCCCTTGGGCGCCAGGCCGGGCTTCTCGCGCACCATTCCGCCGAGCCCGGCCTCGTCGAGGAGTTCGATGAGGCGGTCGGCCTGGCGGGTGGCGAGGAGCACGCGCGTTCCTTGGCGCTGCCAGCGGCCGAGGTCGGCGGCCAGGCGGTCTATGTCGCCGCCGAATTCCTGCATGGGCTGGGAGGAGAGGGTGACGCGGAGAGTGGGTTTATCCTCGGGGGCGGCGGGAAGCAGGCTGAGGTGCAGCGAGCGGTGGCGGCCCAGCTTTTCCTGGGCGTGCTCGAGGGAGAGGTGGAGGGAATCGGGCAGGGGCAACAGCAGTCCTTGCTCTAACCTGGCGAGCGCGAGGTCGAGCAGGTCTTTCTGGAACTCCTCGTAATGCTGGGCGAGGCGGCTGGGTTCGTCCATGATGACGAGGGCCTCGGGAGGGAGGCAGTCGAGGGCCGTCGTCGGCTCGGGATAGAGGAAGGGCAGGAAGTATTCGAGGCCGCGCACGTGGACGCGATTGGCGAGCGCCTGCAGGACTTCTTGGGTGCGTTCCTCGAGGCGCGAGGCCTCGGCGTCTTTGCCCTCGGAGCGGAGAAGCTCGGCGTGAGCGGTCGCGGTCTGTTCGATGTACCTTTGGGCGCGACCGGCGGTCTGCTCTGCGAGAAGCACTTCGCGGGCGGGCAGCACCGAGACGCGGTCGACGGTTTCCATCGAAAGTTGGGTGGCGGGGTCGAAGGTGCGGATGGATTCGATCTCGTCGCCGAAGAGCTCCAGGCGTACGGGATAGGGATCGCTGGAGGGAAATATGTCTATCACGCCGCCTCGCACGCTGACCTGGCCGGGGCCGTCGACCATCTGCTCGCGCTCGTAACCCAGGTCGAGCAGGCGCGCCAGCAGCTCGTCTCGTTCCACAGACTGGCCGGGGGTGAGGGTGAGAGAGGCGGCGCGGAGCGCCTCGGGGGGAAGGCATCGCTGGAAGACGGCGGGCGCGCCGGCCACGACGAGGCCCGGCTCGCCGTCGAGGAGCCTGCGCAGGGCCACCATGCGGTCGCCGACGAGCTTGGGATCGGGAGCGATATCTTCGTAGAGCAGGGCTTCGAGGGAGGGTAGGAGGACTACGTTGGCCGGTTCGGGCGCCTCGGTGCCGTCGCCGGAGAAGGCGAGGATGTCCTCGTAGATACGCACGGCGGAGTCGCTGGTGGGGGAGACGAGGAGAAAGAGGGAGTCGGAGGCGCGCGCAAGGGCGGCGGCGACGAGGGCCTTGACGGGCTGAGTCGCGCCATCGACGCGGACCCGGGAGGCGCTGCCTTGCAGCCCCTCCTCGATCTTCCGAAGGTCCGCCCATTCGTCGAGGGCGGATAGCATCCAACTCATTGCAGATCGAGTATAGCACTGCGATTCTTGCGGTGTCAACGCGGCGAGCAGTATCTGTATTGCTTTTGCGGTGGG
>CAZWRO010000358.1:0-1577 GCA_964635365.1 uncultured bacterium
GCCCTCTCTCGCGCCATGGCCCGCCTGGGACAACGATTCCAGACCCTCGACATCTTCGTCCCCGATCTGCTCATCGCCGCCGACGCCTTTGAGGCCGCCATGCAGGTTATCGAGCCGGCCTTGCTTGAGTCTGAGGCCGGCCGCAAGCTGAAAGGCACGGTGATCGTCGGCGTGGTTGAGGGCGACATCCACACTCTCGGGAAGAACCTGGTCGCCGTCATGCTCAAGGCCGATGGATTCCAGGTCCACGACCTGGGCCGGGACGTGAAAGTGACCCGCTTCGCTGAGGCCGCGCAGGAGTTCCAGGCCGACATCATCGCCATGTCCTCCCTCATGACCACTACCATGGGCCGCATGAAGGACGTGATCGACCTCTTGGTCACGGAGGGCGCCCGCGATGACCATCAAGTGATCGTCGGGGGAGCTCCGGTGACCCAACAGTTCGCCGACGAGATCGGCGCCGACGGCTACGCGGAGGACGCGCCGGGTGCGGTGGCGCTTGCCAATAGACTGCTGACCTCCGGCCGTCCTGGGGGAGGAGAGACTTGACCGGACTGGAACGCATTCGCAGGTCCGTGCGCTTCGAGCCCACCGACCGCGTACCAGTGGCGCCTCTTCTGGGCGCTCACGCCGTCGCTCTTGCCGGCCTCCCCCACGAGCGCGCCTGCCAGGAGGCCACCGCTCAGGCCGAGGCCTTGCTACAAGCCGTCGAAACCTACCAACCCGACGCCATCTTCACCCTCATGGACCTCAGCGCAGAGCCGGAGGCCCTCGGCGCCGGGGCCGAAATGCGCCCCGGCCAGCCGCCCGTCATTACTCGCCACCTCCACCGAGACCAGCTCGATACTGGCACCCTCGAAGAACGTATCCTCACGGCTCGCGTCCCCGTCTTCGTTGAAACGGTCTCCCGTCTGCGAGATGCGCTCGGCGATTCGACGTTCGTAGGTGCCCTCGTCTGCGGGCCGCTCACCGCCGGCTCCAACGCGGTAGGCATCGAGGCCTTCTCCCGCATGCTGCGGCGAGAGCGCGACTTGGTCGCCAGTCTGCTAACGCGTCTTGCCGCCGCTTGCATTCGCCTGGTTCGTCAGCACGCGCAGGCCGGAGCACACGGGGTTATGCTGCTCGAACCCGTCGCCACTTCGGTCATCCTCGGCCCGCCTGACCTCGAAGCGCTCTTGCTGCCCCGACTCCAGGAGATCGCCCGAGCCACCCACGAGTCCGGCCTGCTCTCCATGCTTCACGTCTGCGGTGACTGCTGCAGCTCGCTCCCCCTTCTGGCCGACAGCGGCGCCGACGTCCTCAGCCTCGACGCCCCGGTTGACCTCCCTGCAGCAAGACAGATCGTCTCCGGGAAGACGGCGCTGATGGGAAACCTGGACGTCCGTCACCTCCTCCCGCACGACACGCCTGACGCGGTCTACCAGCAGGCGCGGGCTCTGGTCTCCGAAGTGAACGGCACAGGTGGCTTCATCCTCAGTACCGGGTGCGAGATACCACCCGAAACCCCTCGCGAGAACGTCGCACGCTTCATGGCAGCGGCCCAGACCTGAACCTCGAAGACCTCTGATTATACTCGG
>CAZWRO010000359.1:0-1570 GCA_964635365.1 uncultured bacterium
GCCAGCCGATCTAGGGTTATGAAATGCGCTCCAGTCTGAAGTGCGCAGGTGCGGGTCGCGGAGCAGCCGTCCTTCTCTGAGAGACGCCCGGCCAGGTTCCTACCACTAGGTCCTGAACGGGTCCTCAGCCTCCTCGACGAGAGACGCTTTCGGCTCCCCGCCCTGCTTGCTAGAAGGGCAGAGAGGAATACCGTGAAGATAGCCATAACCAGTTTGGGACCCACGCTCAAGGCCGAGGTCGACGCTCGCTTCGGTCGCGCGCACTACCTCCTCATCGTCAACACCGATACCCTCGACGTCGAAGCCATTGAGAACCCGAATACCGCTGCGGGCGGAGGCGCGGGCGTTCAAACCGCGCAGATCGTTGTCAGCAAGGGCGCGCAAGCCGTGCTCACTGGCAACTGCGGGCCAAATGCGCATCGAACTCTCGAGGCCGCAGGAATCGCAGTGTACGCAGGACTCACGGGTGTTGTTCGAGAGGCGGTAGAGGCTTTCAACCAGGGCCAGCTCGCACCCCTCGAGGGGCCATCGGTAAGCGATCACTTCGGAGGGGGCGAGGCCGCATCGGGCGGAGGCGGGGGCCGCGGTCGCGCGCAAGCCTGACCGGAAGGTGCCCGCAAACAAATGGGACCTGAATCCAGACTTGGCAGATGAGATGAAGCGTGTGGCCGAGGAAATGGGCGCGAGTCGGCTTGGCCGCATTCCTTTCTCTGTGGAAGTGGCGGAGGCGACCGCCGAGGGGGTGCCATTGGTCGAGTGGAGTGACCGCGAGGCCGCGCAAGCGATGCGTGAACTCCGGGACAATATCATCTCCCTGGGGGCGCTGGCATGACGACTGAGGCGAATGCCGGGCAGATGGAGCCGGCGCTGGGGCGCGCGCATCGAGTATTCGGCAAGCTGGTCGCGGAAGCAGGGCTCCTCGACGCCTCCATCCGCATCACCGCGCGCACGCTATCCACTGAGGAAGCCATCGGGAAGCCTGTCTATGACGACCTCCCGCTCCTGCGGGGCAAGGAAGTGATGATTGAGGCCGAGTTTCAGGGCGCAAAGGGGCACGCTTTCACCAGCGCGCCGTGGCCCTGGGAGGGCTCGATTCGCGATCTGCTGGCACTGTCGCTTGAGACCAATCAGCATCGCTCTGTCGTCAGCGCCGCGATGAATGCCGTGCTCCGAGAGCAGGGCCTCGTGGATCGGACTATGCACTGCAAGAACGATGATATCGTCCGATGCGGCGAACTCATGGCGGCCGACCTTCGCCGCGAGTTCGGCCCAACACGAATCGGCGTCGTCGGATATCAGCCGGGTTTGATAGTCGGCCTCGCGAAGGAGTTCGGAGAGGGCCAGGTCCGAGTTGTGGATCTGCTGACTGAGAACATCGGCCGACGTCCCCACGGAGTCGAGATCTGGGACGGGTTGAACAGGACCGAAGATCTCGTCCGCTGGAGTCAGTTGATACTTGCTACCGGCAGCACTGTCGCCAACGGCACTATCGATACGCTGCTCGAAACCGCCGGGCGCGCCCAGGTACCCCTCATACTATACGGAGTGACGGCCGCGGCCGTATGCCACC
>CAZWRO010000360.1:0-1567 GCA_964635365.1 uncultured bacterium
CCCTCAGCGACCTAACCCCCGGCGACTACGTCGTCCACATCAACCACGGAGTCGGCCTCTACCGAGGACTCGTGCGTCGCGGCACGGGGCCTTCCGAGCGCGAGTACCTCCTCGTCGAGTACGCCGACAATGATCGCCTCTACGTTCCCGCCGAGCAATTCGACCGAGTGCAGAAGTACCTCGGCGGCGAGGAAGACCGCCCCCAAGTCCATCGCCTCGGCGGTAGCGACTGGGACCGCACCAAGCGCCGCGCGCGCCACTCCGCCCGCCTCCTCGCCGGAGAGCTAATCCGCCTCTATGCCGCCCGCGAGAAGCAGCCGGGCAACGCCTTTCCGCCCGACACCCCCTGGCAGCGCGAGATGGAAGACGGATTCGCCTTCGAGGAAACCCCCGACCAGTTCGCCGCCATCGAAGCCGTGAAAAGGGACATGGAGACCGCTCGCCCCATGGATCGCCTCGTCTGCGGCGATGTGGGATACGGCAAGACCGAAGTCGCCATCCGGGCCGCCTTCAAAGCGGTGATGGACGGCAAGCAGGTGGCCGTGCTGGTGCCCACCACCGTGCTGGCCCAGCAGCACTTCACCACCTTCCGCGAGCGTCTCTCCCCCTACCCCGTCCACATCGAAATGCTCAGCCGCTTCCGCGGCCGCAAGGACCAGGGGCGCGTGGTCGCCGATCTCGCCTCCGGCGCCGTCGATATCGTCATCGGCACCCATCGGCTGCTCTCCAAAGACATCCAGTTCAAGGACCTGGGCCTGGTCGTCATCGACGAAGAGCAGCGCTTCGGCGTTCGCCACAAAGAGAAGCTCAAGCACCTCCGCACCAGCGTGGACGTGCTCACCATGACCGCCACCCCCATCCCTCGCACGCTCCACATGGCCCTCAGCGGCATCCGCGATATGAGCCTCATCAATGATCCCCCCGAGGGACGCACCGCCATCATTACCCGCGCCATGCCCCGCGAGGACAGCCTCATCCGAGAGGCCATCCTCCGCGAGATCGAGCGCGGCGGACAGGTATACGTCGTCCATAATCGCGTCGAGTCCATCAATCACGTCGCCGACCACATCCAGCGCCTCGTCCCCCACGCGCGGCTCGCCGTTGCGCATGGGCAGATGGACGAGCGCCAGCTCGAAAACGCAATGCTCGACTTCTACGCCAGCGAAGTCCCCATCCTCGTCTCCACCACCATCATCGAAAACGGCCTCGACATCCCCAACGTCAACACCATGATCGTCACCGACGCCGACCGCCTCGGCCTCGCCCAGCTCTACCAGCTCCGCGGCCGCGTCGGCCGCTCCACCCGACAGGCCTACGCCTATCTCATGTGGACCCCGTTCAAACAGCTCACGGAGCCGGCCGAAAAGCGCATCGCCGCCATCCGCGAGTTCTCCGAGTTGGGCTCCGGCTTCAAGATCGCCATGCGCGACCTCGAAATTCGCGGCGCCGGCAACCTCCTCGGATCCCAGCAGCACGGTTTCATCAACTCCGTGGGCTTCGAGCTCTACATGCAGATGCTCTCCGATGCCGTTCAGGAGGCTAAGGGCGAAGCCCCCCCCGCCCCCCC
>CAZWRO010000361.1:0-1534 GCA_964635365.1 uncultured bacterium
CACGGTGGCCAGTTGCTCCTGAACATAGGCCTCGGCGGCGCGGCCGGTGATGGCCTCGACGCGGCGCATGCCGGCGCCGATGCTGCTCTCCCCTACGATCAGGAGCAGCCCTATCTGGCCGGTGGCCGAGCAGTGGGTGCCGCCGCATAGCTCGCCGCTGAAGCGCTCCCCTTCCTCCTTCGTCTCCACCACCCGCACCTGGTCGCCGTACTTCTCGTCGAAGAAGGCCAGCACGCCCTCCTCCATGGCAGCGTCGAAGCTGGAGAGGCGCGTGGTCACCGGCAGGTCAGCCCGAATCTTCTCGTTCACTATTCGCTGGATTTCGGCTAGCTCCTCTGGCTTGACGGCCTCAATGTGGGAGAAGTCGAAGCGCAGGCGCTCGGGCGTGACCAGCGAACCTCCCTGGCGGACGTGGCTGCCCAGCACCTGCCGCAGGGCGGCGTGCAGGAGGTGGGTGGCGGTGTGATTGCGCATTATGTCGCGGCGGCGGCCCTCGCCCACCCGGGCGACCACGGCGTCGTTGACGGCGATGCGTCCCTCCACCACACGCCCGCGGTGGACGATGAGCTTCTCGGTGGGCCGTTGGGTGTCGTCTACCTGCACGCGCCCGCGGGGGGCGATTATCTCCCCCGTATCGCCGACCTGGCCGCCGGCCTCGCCGTAGAAAGGCGTCTCTCGCAGGATGACCTCCACCGCCTCTCCTTCCGAGGCGCTCTCCGCCTGGCCGCCGTCCCTCAGAAGGGCCACGACGGTGGTCTCGGCGTCGAGCGTCTCGTAGCCCAGGAAGGGCGTCTCCAGGTCGGCCAGGGCCTCGTAGCCCGTAGCTGGTCCCTCGGCGGTGAACTTGGCGGCGGCGCGGGCCCGCTCTCGCTGGGCCTCCATCTCCCGCTCGAAGCCCTCCTCGTCGATGGTGAAGCCGCGCTCGCGCGCGATCTCGCGGGTCAGCTCCATCGGGAAGCCGTAGGTATCGTGGAGTAGGAAGACCTCGTCTGCCGAAAGTGTCTCGCCCCATACCATCAGCCAGTTGCGCAGCGATTGGACTTGGGGATCCGCCGCGCTTATGCCTTCTTCGTACGCCTCGAGGTAGCGGTGGAAGTTCTGTTCCAGCAGTTCGAAGGCTCTGTATTCACCCATACTCTGATATTGGGTTCCTTCAGCACCGCACACAAACCCATGTTGCTGCAGAACCTTTGACGCGTTCTCCGCGCCTGGTTGGTGATCGTCCGCGAAGGTCAAGGCTTCCTTCAAGCGAGGTGCATGGCGCTCGCGTAGGCGGAGCACCCCTTCTAGCACGTCGACGCCGCGGCTCAACGTCTCCGCAAACCGCTCTTCTTCCTTCTCTATCACTTCCAGCACCAAATCGCCTTCGGAGGTTAGATCGGGGTAGAGCGCACGGGTGGGGGATTCGGGATCCCAGCCGGGGCGGAGTAGACGGTCCGCGATGGGGGGGATCGCCCCGATGAAATCTCGGTGAAGTCCTAGCCTTCGGCCCCGATAGATCGCCCGCCGCAGCACCCGCCGCACGGGATAGCCC
>CAZWRO010000362.1:0-1533 GCA_964635365.1 uncultured bacterium
ACCAGTGGAGCCACAAACCCCTACCGCAATTTACACACTATTCTTGACACTACCCAGCGTGGCTGGGGGCGTGGGGTGGACACTAGACGTCGAAGACGAGGTGGGCGCGCCAGAGGTCGTCGTCCTGCCAGACGCGGAGGTCGTGGTAGGTGACGGCTTTGACGGGGGCGCCGGTGTGGGGTGAGGCTTTGGGGACGGGGCCGACCCAGGCGCGGCCGCGGACCCGCCAGGGGCCTTCTTCGATTCTGTCGACGCCGAAGATTTCGTAGTGGGCGGGGGCGGCATCGTCCCGCTCGGCGAGCCAGATGAGCTCGGAGAGCCAGGCGCGCAGGAGCTCGTCGAGGGAGGAGGCCTGGACTTCGATGGCCCACTCTTGGTCGGCGGAGATCTGCGCGGGGTCGGTGCTCTCGCTGAACAGGCCCTCGGCGGCGGCGCGGAAGAGCTCTTCGAGGGTGGGGCCCCAGACTTCGATGCTCTTGTCGGCGGTGTGGCTGAGGGCGCGGTAGCCGCGCTCGGGCTGGGCGGTCGAGCGTCCCACGTGCTATTCGCCCCCGACTTCTCGGCGCACGACGCGGGCGATGTTGGCTATGCGGTCGCCTTTTCCGAGCCGGATGAGACGGACTCCTTGGGTGGAACGGCCGATCCGGCGGAGGCTGGATATTGGCTGGCGGATGATCTGCCCTCCGGTGGTGATGATGAGCAGGTCGTCGTCCTGGTCGACGATGCGCATGCCCACTATAGGACCATTTCGGCTGGTGACGTTCATGGTCTTAAGGCCGATGCCACCGCGGCTCTGGGCGCGGTATTCGGTGAGGGCGGTGCGCTTGCCGTAGCCCTTCTCGGAGGCGACAAGAAGACCGGCGTCCTTGCGCGCGACGCCCATGCCGACGACGCAGTCTCCCTTGCGAAGGCGGATGCCGCGGACGCCGGCGGCGGCCCGACCCATGGGTCGGGCCTGCTTCTCGGAGAAGCGAATGGACTGACCCTTGACGGTGGCGAGCATGATGTCGCGCTTGCCGTCGGTTTCGGCGACCCATTCGAGCTCGTCACCCTTGCGGAGCTTGACGGCGATGAGGCCGCCCTTGATGCGGGTGTCGTATTCGCTGAGGCGGGTCTTCTTGACGACTCCTTGGCGGGTGGCCATGAAGAGGTAGCGGTCTTTGCGGAATTCCTTGATGGCGAGGACGGCGGTGACGCGCTCGCCGGAGTCGATGCGGATGAGGTTGATGACGGCGGTGCCGCGAGCCTGCCGGCCGGCGAGTGGGATCTGGTGGACGCGGAGGCGGTAGACCTTGCCGAGGTTGGTGAAGAAGAGGAGGTGGGTGTGGGTGCTGGCGACGGAGAGGTGATCGACGGCGTCCTCTTCCTTGCGGGTGAGGCCGATGACGCCCTTGCCGCCGCGGACCTGGGTGCGATAGGTGGCGACGGGGAGGCGCTTGATGTAGCCGTCGCGGGTCATGGTGATGACCATGTCCTCTTCGGCGATCAGGTCCTCGATGCTGATGTCGTCGGCCTCTTCCTGGCGGATCTCCG
>CAZWRO010000363.1:0-1523 GCA_964635365.1 uncultured bacterium
GCCCCGTGCTCTGTACGCTCCCCGTCTCCTCCTTCAGGTGCCGACCCCGCTCCTCAATCTCCGCTCGCAGCTCCTCCGCTCGCCGCGCCAGCTCCGGCCGCTCCTTCTCCGCCGCCGCCAGCTCCGCTTCGGCCGCCGCCCTCTGCTGCTCCAGCTTAGCCAACTCTTCTTTCGCGCGCTCCTGCTGGCCGCGCAGGTCCTCTATCCGCTGCTCGTTCAACGTCACTCGCGAGTCCGCCCGGTCCGCCTCCCCCGCCAGGCGCGCCACCAAATCGCGCGTCTCCTCCAGCCGTTCCTCAAGCCTCTGAAGCTGCGCGCGCGCCTCCACCTCCTCCGCCGCAAGCTGGTGCGACCGCGTCCGCGTCGCCTCGATCTCCCTCTCCAACTCCGCCCCGCGGTCGCGCGCCCGCGTCAGATTCTCGCTCAGCGCCGCGTGCTCGTTCACCAACAAGCTCAGCTTCAGGTCGAACAGCTCCTTCGACACCGTCTTGTATTCCCGCGCCGCCTCCGACTGCTCCGCCAGCGGCGCCACCTGCGCCTCCAGCTCGTGGATGATATCGTTCACCCGCAGCAAGTTCGCGCACACCCGGTCCAGCTTTCGCGTCGCCTCCGTCTTCCGCTGCCGATAACGCTGCACCCCGGCCGCCTGCTCGAAGATCTCCCGCCGGTCCTCCGACCGCACCGACAGAATCCGGTCGATCTCCGTCTGGCTGATCACCGAGTAGGCGTGCTTCCCGATCCCCGTGTCCAGCAGCAGCTCGTGGATATCCCGCAGCCGGCACGGCACGCGGTTGATGAAGTACTCCCCCTCCCCCGTGCGGAAAACCCGCCGCGTGATCGTAATCTCGGAGAAGTCCAGCGGAAGCGATCCATCCGCGTTATCCAGCGTCAGCGATACCTCGCCCACCCCGGCCCGCCTTCGGCTGGGACTCCCCGCGAACACTACGTCGGCCGCGCGCGCCGACCGCAGAGACTTCATGCTTTGCTCGCCAAGGGACCAAACGATGGCATCCGCGATGTTGCTTTTGCCGCTTCCGTTCGGGCCGACAATGCCCGTGATCCCTGGGCCGAATTCGAGCGTGGTGTGGTCCGCGAAGGTCTTGAAGCCGTTAAGCTCCAGGCGCTTCAGGTACACTGCAAGCCCCCTTCTGCAATTCTGCTGCTGCTTCTGCTGTAGCTGTGCAAAGTCAGTGCTGCGAACCGTGCCGCGAAGTTCAGGCCTGCGCCGCCAGGCGGCAGCGAAGCGGATTATAGCACAGGTTCCGCTTAAGTGGAACTGGTCCGCTTCGAACATACCACCCCCACCCACCCTTTCGCGACACCTTCCCCTCCGCCGTCGCCGTTGTGTAGGGCGCGCATGTCTCGCATGCGCGCCGGCCGTTGCCTCCCCCGGTGGGACAGGCTCCCAGCCTGTCCATCGTTGGTGTTAACGTTCCTTCGGCAGCTCTGCTCCCGAAGTCGCCTCTCCCCTCTCTCGCCCGAAGGGCGCCCCAGAGCAGGTCCGGCCGCGGCAGGACCTGCCC
>CAZWRO010000364.1:0-1516 GCA_964635365.1 uncultured bacterium
TGGTAGGACAGGCTCCCAGCCTGTCCTCTGCCGCTCCCGCCCCTCCTCGCCGGGGTGGAGTTTACCCTGAGTGCAATCGAAGGGCGCCCCTCTGTGTTCATCGGCGGCTCACCCGGCCGTTCCCCCCTTGCTGTCACCCTGAGCGGCTCATCCGCCGAAGCCTCGGCGAAGGCGGAAGCGAAGGGTCCCGCCGTTGCTGCACCCCTTCGCCTTCGGTGTTTCGGTAGCCCTGGCCGCCGTCGCGACTTGCTGTTTACCCTGAGCCTGTCGAAGGGCCGACACGCCCCTTCCATCCGCGTCCATCGGCGTTCATCGGCGGATTCCCCGGCCGTCCCCGGCCGAATGTGTGCCATCTGCGGAATCTTCAATACACCCCATGCTCATCTATCGCCTCCATGATCGCCCGCATCCCCTCCTTGAACAACCGCTCACTCTCGTCGTCCGTGATCCCATACGACCCCATCTCCGTCATCCCAATCACCAGCCGGCCGCTCTCCTTGTCCTGCTTCAGCAGTTCGACCGCGTAATCGTAGGTCTTGTCCTTCCCCAGCAGAAACAGCGTCTCGGGGAAGTTCACCCAGATCACGACCTCCGGCCCCCACGCCGCCCGCGCCTCGCCGAGCGATAGATCGCCGACCGGCGGCGGCGTGAACGCCTCGATCACCGAGGCGCCGGTTCGCGACACCAAATCGAGAAAGCTAGTAAGATTAGAGTTGTGCGCGTGCACCACCGGCAGCTTCCCCGCCTCTCGCAGTTGCGGCACGTACTTTTCGTAGAACGGAATCACGTACTCCTCGTACGGCCTGGGTCCGTAGATGCCGCTCAGCGAACCCATATACATCAGCTCGCCCGGCGCCTCCAGCACCAGCCGCACCATGCGCTCCAGCTGCCGCTCCGCCGCCGCCAGCAGTTCCGCGAACTCCTTCGGGTGGTCGTGCTGCGCGGCCGCCCAGTCCTCCAGCGAGAAGAACCACCCCGTCGAGTCGTACGGCGCCACCGGCCCGTCCAGCCGCACGATACCATCCGTCCCGACGTCCCTCATCTGCGTCAGGAAGCTCGCATAGTCCTCGTGGAACACCGTGTTATCGAGCATGAAGATCGCCGGCCCGTAGTCGGCGACCTCCTTAATCATCCACTCACACTCCACACTCTCCCCGTCGCTGATTCGCCCCACGTGCGTGCGCACCCCGGCGCGCACTGTGCCCGCCGGCGTGTGATAGATCGTGTAACTGAGATCCCCCTCCGTCTTGTGCTCGACCCCCACCTCCGGCATCTCCGACCAGATCGCCTCCCGCCTCAGACACAGCCCCATCCCGCGGTTCCGCAGCTCTCGCTCGAAATCACCCCGCGGCACCAGATTATCGTACGGCACATACGGCACCCGATCCGGCCGCTCCCCATGCAGCACCGCGTTGATCCGCTCGAGCACGTTCACTCTTCGCCTCCTCCTCCGACTACAGCCACCGCGTACTTCCGTCCCCCGGACCTGCCTTCCTCCCGAGCACCGCCGTGGGGA